>JALSGT010000024.1 GCA_026982555.1 Chromatiales bacterium | reverse complement strand
TAATAACCAGTAAAAATTAATGTTACCCCATCCTGTACTGGAAGAAACAATACAATACAAAATGTGGAGAAATAATTAATGGCTGTCCGTGTATTAGTGGTGGATGATTCACGATTTTTCCGCCGCCGTGTGACGGAAATGCTGGAAGCTGATCCACAGATAAAAGTCATTGACAGTGCTGAAAATGGTGTGGAAGCAGTCAGTAAAGCATCACGCCTGAAGCCGGATGTGATTACCATGGATGTGGAAATGCCGGTAATGGACGGTATTGCCGCAACACGAAAAATCATGGCGAGCCACCCAACAGCGATTTTGATGTTTTCCTCGCTGACCACAGATGGTGCGCGTGCAACATTGGATGCATTGGATGCCGGTGCTGTCGATTTTTTACCGAAGCGGTTTGAAGATATTTCCAATGACCGTGAAGAAGTTAAAAAACTTTTATGTGAACGGGTACGGGCTGTTGGGGAACGACGCAGTCCATCTCGTCCGGCAGTTGTCCCACGTCCGGTGTTTTCATCAACTCGTCCTGATGCGCCTGCGAGTCGTGCAGCCGCTACAGCCTCAAAAGCCCCCCCTGTTCGCACATCAATCAACAGTGTATTGAAAAAGGGGCTGACAAAACTGGTGGCTATTGGCACTTCCACGGGTGGACCGGTTGCCTTGCAAAATGTGTTGAAACAATTGCCTGAAGATTTTCCCGTGCCTATTGTTTTGATTCAGCATATGCCCGCCAGTTTTACCCATGCTTTTGCTCAGCGTTTGAATTCCACCTGCGCTATTAACGTGCGTGAAGCGCAGGACGGCGATTTTCTGGAGGCGGGGTTAGCCTTGTTGGCACCGGGGGGGCAACAAATGCTTATTGAAAAAAGAGCAGGGCGGGACATTGTGCGCATTACGGATAGTGAACCAGGCCAAAATTATAAACCGTGTGTGGATATTACCTTTACTTCCATTGCCAAATTATATCCTGGGAAATTGTTGGCCGTTGTATTAACGGGTATGGGTGCAGACGGCAGGGAAGGCGCAAAACTGATTAAGGAAGGAGGCTCGCCGATATGGGCACAAGATGAAGCATCCTGTGTGGTGTACGGAATGCCTGCGGCTGTAGTGGATGCCGGTATTGTGGATCAGATTTTGCCGTTGGATGATATCGGCAAGGCGTTAGCAGAAAAGGTGTAATGTGGATATTCTTAGTATCCTGGGTTTGATTATTGGTTTTGGTGCCATACTGGGCGGCCAATACCTGGAAGGTGGTCATGTTGGTTCGCTGATTAATGGCCCCGCCTGTCTGATCGTATTGGGTGGCACCGTGGGTGCAGTAATGCTGCAATCGCCTCTGCGGGTATTCATGATGTCACTCAAAATGGTTTTCTGGATTATATTTCCACCGAAACTGAAAAGTGAAGAAGCCATCGAGAAGATTATGGAATGGAGCAATATTGCCCGTAAAGAAGGACTTTTGGGGCTGGAGGATATTGCAGAAAATGAAAGTAATCCCTTTGCACAAAAAGGTTTACAGTTGCTGGTGGATGGCAGTGAGCCCGAAGTCATTCGCCGGGTTATGGAAGTTGAGCTGGATGCCAAGGAACATTATGGCAATGAAGCGGCAAAGGTGTTTGAAAATATGGGCGGATACAGTCCCACCATTGGTATTATTGGTGCGGTGATGGGCTTGATCCATGTTATGCAAAACCTGGCTGATCCATCAAAACTGGGGTCGGGGATTGCCACCGCATTTGTGGCCACTATTTATGGTGTGGGCCTGGCGAACCTGCTGTTTTTGCCCATGGCCGGAAAATTAAAGGCACAGGTATATGCACAATCCCAGCTTTATGAAATGATTGTCGAAGGTGTGATTTCCATTGCCGAAGGTGAGAATCCTCGTAATATTGAAACCAAGTTGCGAGGCTTCACCGGTTAGCATTTAATGGCTAACCGGTAATGTGGTTATTATGGCACGCAAAAAAAAACCGGAAGAACACGCTAATCACGAGCGCTGGCTGGTTTCCTATGCGGACTTTATTACGCTGTTATTTGCATTTTTCGTGGTGATGTATTCAATTTCCTCGGTGAATGAAGGTAAATATCGCGTATTATCCGATTCCATTTCTTCTGCGTTTAACCCATCACAAGCAGGGTTGCCGATCAAACTGAATAATCCGTTAAAACCGCCCATTGTTTCGCCTGCGGCCATGTCGTCAGCTGATTTTTCCACTACCCAAAATTTGTCAGCCTATGGTGGCGTTGAGGCGAGTCGAGAAGATAAAATAAACCTGCGCAAGATTGCTGCCCGTATTTCAAAAGATCTGGCACCTTTAATTGATGACAAACTGGTGAAGGTGAAAAAAAATGATTTATGGATAGAAATAGAAATCAAATCCAGTATTTTATTTGGCAGTGGCAAGGCATCATTACAGGCAACATCCCGCCCGGTATTGCGTGATGTTGCAAAAGTATTAAGTGATTTTAACAACCAGATACAGGTCGAAGGATTTACAGATAATGTACCTATTGCGACGGAGAATTTTCGGTCTAACTGGGAACTTTCAGCGGCCCGTGCAGCCACTGTGGTGCATTTGTTTTCCCGTGCTGGCGTTAAGCCCTCGCGTTTGTCTGCTGTGGGTTATGGTGAATTCAAGCCGGTTGCTGACAATACTACGGCAAAAGGACGGCAAGCGAACCGGCGTGTAAAAATCATTGTTCTGTCGGATGCCATTGCACGCAGAACCAGCCGCTCCGAGCAACTGGAAAAAACCATTGCGGCCAAACGAAAAATTAAAAATGCGCAATCCGGTGTTTCCGTAAATATACCTGCAAAGGGTCCGGCGCCCATTCATATTCTTCCGCCTGTACGTCAATAAGCGACTTCGAGGGATTTTGCATTGAAAGTCTGGTCCGTCGCAAATCAAAAAGGAGGTGTGGGTAAAACCACTACCGTGGTCAGCCTGGGTGGTCTGCTGGCACGGCGAGGTTATCGTACATTGTTGCTGGACATGGACCCGCATGGCTCCATGTCTTCTTATTTTGGTCTGGACCCGGATCAAACCGATGCCAGTCTGTATCGATTATTCCAGGTCAAACAGTCAAAACTGGCCGTGCCACCACAGCAACTTATCCATAAAACACGGTTTGATAATCTTTCATTGTTGCCCGCATCCACGGCCCTGGCCACGCTGGATCGCCAACTCAGTGCCTCTGACGGTATGGGACTGGTAGTCAAACAGGCGTTGGATCTGTTGTCGGCAGAATATGATTTTGCGCTCATTGATTGTCCGCCATTGCTGGGTGTCCTGATGGTCAATGCACTGGCTGCTTGTGAACATCTGGTGATTCCCGTGCAAACTGAGTTTCTTGCCGTGAAAGGTCTGGAGCGTATGGTGCGAACGCTGAGCATGATTGGTCGCGCTAAACATCGCGTACCGGAATATACTATTTTACCCACCATGTTTGATCGTCGTACCCGCGCTTCTGTCAGCACTTTACGGCATTTGCAGAACCGGTATGTTTCCTGTTTATGGCGTTCGGTGATTCCTATTGATACCGAATTCCGGGAAGCCAGTCGTACGGGTGTGCCTTTACCCATTCGATCACCCAACGACCGTGGCTCATTGGCCTATGAAGACCTGCTTAATGATTTGCTGACGCCTGTGGCCCAGGGGCATCCATCGGTCGCGGTTGGCATTACTTAAGGCCATGAATAAGAAACCCCCTGAATTACATGCCCTGGTGGAGCCAGAACACGCTTTGGGTTTATATCTGGATGCCTTGCTGAATGAAACCACATTTGCTGTGGTGGATGATAAACAGGAAGGTTATGCCACTGAAAATACAGCACTTGAAAGGGCATTGGAAAAAGCCACTGCACCGACATTTGAGCCTGAACCTGTCGATACAGAGCCAGGTTTGCTCACTCATGTTGATGCATCACAAAAACAGGCCCGCATCGCAATACCCGATTGGGCACAAAACAGGTTTCAGTGTCTGAGCTTTCAGGTTGCCGGTGTCACACTGGCCGCACCACTGGAAAAATTAAATGGCATTGTTGAACTAACCGAAGAGATTACGGCGTTGCCGGGGTATGCCCCCTGGGTCATTGGCCTGTTACCCAATCGTGGACAAAATGTACAAGTGGTGGATGTGGCGCAAATCATCATGCCCGGTGAAAGTGATTTGGTGACGCAACCTGCCGTAGAAAGGATGAAATTTATTATCCTGCTGGAAGGCGGAAAATTTGGCCTGGCGGCAGACAGTATTTCCCAGGTGCTGAGCCTGGAAGCGGATGATGTGCGCTGGCGTGGTACACAAAGCAAACGGCCATGGCTGGCAGGTACGGTTATCGAAAAAATGTGTGCATTGCTGGAAATGGACCTGCTTTGTACACAGTTACGGGCAGGTCTGACTGTAAATACTGCCTGATACCGGGTGGTATGGTACGAATCATGCATTTATTTGTGTATCACGCCGCAAGTGACCAATAAATGACACTTAGTGCAATAAATCAAGCTAACTCATACGTTAAAGGTGAAGATCAATGAGCGCAACAGCGAGCAGTTCCAGAAAAAAGGTGGTCGAAGAAGCGTTGCGGTGGGTCACTTTCCGCCTGGAAAATGAAAAATACGGCATTAACGTCATGCAGGTACAGGAGGTATTACGCATTACCGAGATTGCACCCGTGCCGGGTGCGCCCAGTTATGTACTGGGTATCATCAACCTGCGGGGCAATGTGGTGACGGTGATTGATACACGCAGCCGTTTTGGTCTGGCATCAGTGGAAACGGATGATTCTTCACGGGTGGTGATTATCGAATCCGAAGAACAGGTGGTCGGTATTTTGGTGGACAGTGTGGCGGAGGTCGTGGATTTGCAACCCTCGGAAATTGAAACTGCACCGAATGTCGGCACGGAAGAAAGCGCAAAATTTATTCAAGGTGTCGCCAGTCATGATGGTGAATTATTGATTCTGGTGGACCTTAACAAGCTGCTCAGTGACGAAGAGTGGTCGGATATGATGTTTTGAACCGCCTGTTTTGCGATATCAATATATAGTGCTGGTGCGCAAAATACGCGAGAGGTAACAAGTATGATTGCATTATCATTTGAAGTTATTGCCAGTGTGGCATTGGTTGTTGGTTTGGTGGCACTGGTCTTTGCCTATTTCAAGAACACGCAATTACAGTTACAGATAAATGAACAACAAAACAGCTTGTATGCCTTACAGGCTGATGTCAGCGCCATGTGTTCCGGTGCGGTTAATCTGGGTGAGCATCTGGTGCATCTGGAACAACGCGCACATTTGTTGACACGACGTCAGGATCAATTGGAAATGAAAGAACCTGCAACACAAAGTTATCGCCAGGCCAGCAAGATGATGAAGAAGGGTGCCGAACTGGAAGAAGTGATTGCCGATTGTGGTATCGCACGCGGCGAGGCAGAACTGGTGGCACTGGCGCAACGCATTAAAAAGGCGTCGTAGTTGATTGTTTTGCCAGGCCGCTGCAATGTGAATCAAGCGCTAAATCACCCTGTTAAAAACGATTACTCTACAGCTTGATCTGTTGTCTGTTTAGAGGATGAATCAAACCCCTCGGGTATTTTGCCATTTAAAATATAGGCAAAAGCAATAATTTCTGCAACAGCCGTGTAAAGTGCGTGCGGTATTTCATCACCCAAATTCAGCTTTGATAACAGTGAAACCAGTGCGACATCTTCCTGCAAAGGAATGCCATGTTCTTTGGCTAACGCAATAATTTTTTCTGCCAGTTCACCCGTACCCTGCGCAGTGATACGGGGCGCTTCTTTGCCATCATAATGTAATGCCACGGCAGTGGTGGGTTTTTGGTTTTTCATGCTTTTTCATCCAGCAACGCATGTGGTAGATTTTCATCGGGCGATACGGAGTCCGGTGCTGTACCATGATGGGCCTTCAGCGCACCCACCGTGAGCCCGGCCTCCTGGTAACGATTTTCCAAAATACTGAGATGCCGGTTGATCAATTCTGTGGTGGATGCATGTTCGGCCCAAAAACGGGTGCTGACGGTTTTATCCGCGAGTGTGACGCGGGCCTGTACCGGGCCCAGTCCACGGAGTTCCAGTGCCAGGGTGACCGTCCACAGTGCAGATTTTTTCGATGAGCGTTGACTTTTTTCTTTTTCAATGCGCAATTGAATCAGGTCAATATGTTCACCACTGCGTACCGGTATTTCCATTATCCAGGCACGTTTACCCTCTTCTTCTGTTGCGCTGGATACCAGTTGACTGAGTTGTAAACGTGCCAGCCCACTGCCTACATTCCGTAATAATTCGGCTAATACCTGTTGCAGGTTTGCTGGCTGATTCGGTGCGGCCTGTATACCGGTTTGTGTATGAGCCAGGGTTTGGGTGAGTGCTGTGTTTGTCGGTATCGGTGGCATGTTTTTGCTGACATTCAGTAACGTCAGCAACAGGCTTAATAAACCACCCTTAAAATCAATAGGAGTTGTTGTTCCTGATGTCGGTTGTTGCAGTATCTGCGCCAATCGGGCCTCCATAAATAACCCGGATTGCGCGACAGCCTGTTTTAATCCATCGCCGCTGCTGACGCTGCCATTATCGGGCAGTCGGTTTACCACTGTGCGTACCAGCTCGACTAAAGGTTGCGGTAGTGACGCGACTTGCCGGGTTGTTGTTGGTGGAATAGTGCCGGGAGATACGTTTGCCGCATGGTTTTTAACAATTGACGCCAGATTGCTGAGCAGGGAAGGTAATGGAGCCTGCCGGGGCAGGGTGGTGCGCAGTGCCTGTGCAATGTGTGTATTGTTCGTTGATGTGGCGGGAAGTGCAGCAAGCGGCATCGTCAATATTTTTAATGATGCAATGGCACCGGGGGTTACCACTTCCAGTTTGATCTGTTGGCCTGTGGATGCCGGTAAAGGTTGTGAAAGTTGTACGTTAGCACGATGACCGGCCAGTTCCAGTATGGCGCGGGTCTGATTAACATCTATTGCCCGGGTTAAATGGGCGTTAAGTTGTTGGCCTGTTTGCAATTGACCTGGCAGATTACCTTGAGGTTGCAGGCTGATAGTGACAGGTCGCGCGTCCGTATTGGTGATGACTTTTAACACTGTCGATACAGAAAGGCTGGATACCTCCAATTGCAGGGGTTGTCCGGGCCGGAGTGGAAACCGGGTCTGTGCAAGCAGCAAAGCACCATTGATATTAATCGTTGCCTGACCATTTTTTTGGCTGGAGACGGTTGTGGCATTGACCAGCTGGCCCACCTTCCAGGCATCCACGATGGCCTGCGGTGCCTTGGCCAGCAAGTCGGTATTGATAGCGTTCTGAATGCCGGTGATATTCATGAGTCAGCGACCATTTTTATTCAGACCGGGAAAAATAAGCTAAAAAAATCATAAAATCTGCCGACCTTTAGAGAGATTGCAGGCTGTAAACCGTCAACGTCAGCATCGTCGCATCGTCATACTTTCACCCATATCGGACAACCATCAGGGGAACTGAATGCAGAGTAAGCAGCGTTGGTACACCCGCAGGGGCAAGCAGATTCGTGGCCCGTTTCCAGCGCCACAAATATCCCGTTTTATTTTGTTGGGCCGCATTCATGATACCGACGAGTTGAGCACGGATCAGCTTAACTGGCAAAAAGTATTGGACGTACCCGTATTGATCCCTGATGAATTAAAAGCCGACCTGAGTGATCCCAAGGCCCATGAAAAACTGATGATTGCCCGCATGCGAGAGGATGAACGCACTGCCCGTGATCGTCGTGATGAGTCGGAGGCAGGTAGCGCCATGCCGGAGCGGCGCAGTGGCGATAATGGGCGTCGTCAGGATGAAGAAGCCGCAATGTTGCGTCATCGTGAAATCAAAACGGCCATTGCCGAAGCCGCAGCACAGCGTAAACACCACTACTTTCTCCGTGGTGTATTGGCAACACTGTTTTTGGTCAGCATCATCAGTGCCGCATGGTATTTTCAACCCTGGCAGGAGCAGGAAAGTGCGGATTGCAATGCGCGACCACAGCCCTGGGTGAACTGGAATAATTGTCGGATGGAAGGTGTAAAGCTGGTCACTGCCGATTTGCGCGGGGCACACCTGCGCAATGCCAACATGGGTGGCGCAGATTTACGAGGTGCTTATTTAGGCGGTGCGGATATTGCTTATACCAATCTGGTGAGAGCAAATCTGTCTGGTGCAGAGCTGGCCCAGGCGATTTTGCTGGGAGCTAATATGCGCAACGCTGACCTGGCCGGAGCCAGCCTGAACAGCGCGAATCTTTCCTATGCTATTTTGCAGGGGGCCGATCTCACCAACGCTGATTTACGCGAAAGTGACTTGAGCAATGCTGATCTGAGTGGTGCAACATTGCGCACAAGCAAATTGGAAGGTGCCAGACTTGATCATGCGATCTGGCTTGATGGCAGTGTGTGTGCCATCGGTTCGGTAGGTGTATGCAATACTAAATAGCCGGGTCTTACTGTTTATCCTGTTTTTGCCATACACTGCCTTGTGTGGCAATGTACAAATCTTCAACTTTTTTTCTTGCCCAGGGTGTTTTGCGCAGAAATTTAAGGCTGGACTTTATCGAAGGGTCGCTGTTGAAACAGCGGATATCGATTTTCTTTCCCAGCTCCTCCCAGCCATAGTGTTTCACCAGACTATTCACGAGGGTTTCCAATGTCAGGCCATGCAGTGGATTATTGGCTTGGTGTTCGTTCATTTTTGTCATTCAGGCGAAGGTCGGAGTCCAGGTTGAAGAATAATACAGGGCTAATGTGGGTTTTCCTGATCAAGGTTTGTTGTTTCCGCATTGTCTGATGCAGATAATTCCAAATCTTTCTTCTTTTGTTGATACGCTTTTTCACGGAGAGCCTTGTCCTTTTTATTCTTTAAATGTTGTTCAAAATCACGCTTGTTCCGCTTGGTCAGGTTCTCCAAGAAAGATGCCAGTTTTTTTTCACCCCATGCTTTAGCATCAGCCTCAGTGGCAAAACCATCCTGGCTTGTTGATACCACGGTTTTTTTGGCAGTGACCCGTCGAATGATTTCAGTTATCCAGTGTGTTTTTCCCTGTACTACCCGGTAATCGTATTTTTTGTTGGTTGTCATTGATGTAATGTCCGTAACGAGAGGTTAAAAACCCGAATTTTTAGATGGCCGTTATTTCAGGATAATGCACAGTATATACCCATCGCGTTTGAGATTAAGGAGCGTAAATACTGCGAATAGCCGGCACGACGGTCCTCAAACCGGATATAATCCCCCGGATGGACGAATTAACCACAGTACAGCGCGTGGCGGTATGGGCGTTACCGGTACTATTTGCAATTACCGTACACGAAGTGGCACACGGCTGGGTAGCGAAAAAGCTGGGTGATCCCACGGCGATGATACTGGGACGGTTGACGCTTAATCCCATTAAACACATTGACCCCATTGGTACAGTGGTAGTGCCGATTGCGTTAATGCTAATGGGCGGCTTTATTTTCGGCTGGGCCAAGCCGGTACCCGTCACCTGGGAAAACCTGAAGAACCCCAGGCGTGATATGGCGCTGGTGGCCATTGCCGGACCACTGTCCAATTTACTGATGGCAATCCTGTGGGCGCTAATCATGAAGCTGGGTTTTGTGATTGCCGCCAGTATGCCATCGCTGGCCTGGCCACTGATTTACATGGGCGGTGCCGGTATTGCCATCAATGCCATTCTCATGCTGCTTAATTTATTGCCCATACCGCCGCTGGATGGTGGCCGGGTGCTGGCAGGCTTGTTGCCAGGGCCGTGGGCGTGGCAGCTGGGGCGTTTGGAACCCTATGGTTTGTTCATTCTGGTGGGCCTGCTGGCAACAGGTATGCTGGGCACTATTTTAGGGCCGCCGATGCGGCTGTTTGAAGGCCTGCTGTTTACTCTGGCGGGTGTGGGGTAACAAACTTGCCCTGGGTTCCAGCCTGTGTTGGAACGACGTTTTTTACTCCTTCCCTCCTTGGGGGGAGTAAAGCCAGGGTAAGGGGGTGAGCTGCACCGAAGTTGATTTCTGCACCCTCGACCCGTTTTTTTAGCCATAATTCGAATCCACCGATTTTAACGGGTGGAATATTTACATGTACCATTTGTTTTGAGAGGAGAAAATTTTGAGCTCGGTTCCAGGTCAGTATCAGCGGGTGTTATCAGGCATGCGGTCCACAGGGAAGCTACATCTTGGCCACTATCACGGCGTGTTGCAAAACTGGGTACGTTTGCAACATGAGTATGAATGTTTCTTTTTTGTGGCTGATTGGCATGCACTGACCACACATTACGAAGATCCTTCGATAATTGGGGACAGTGTGTGGGAGATGGTCATCGACTGGCTGGCGGCAGGGGTGAACCCTGGTTCGGCCAAACTGTTTATTCAGTCCCAGGTGCCGGAGCATGCCGAGTTGCATCTGCTGTTGTCCATGATGACGCCGATTTCCTGGCTGGAGCGCGTGCCGACGTACAAAGATCAGCAGGAAGCGCTGAAGGAAAAAGATCTGGCAACCTACGGTTTTCTCGGCTATCCGCTGCTGCAAAGCGCAGACATCCTGATTTACAAGGCCGGGCAGGTACCGGTAGGTGAGGATCAGGTGGCGCATGTGGAGCTGACCCGGGAAGTGGCACGTCGCTTCAACCATTTGTATGGCCGTGAGCGGGATTTTGAAGCAAAAGCCGAGGCCGCCATCAAAAAAATGGGAAAGAAAAACGCCAAACTTTACAATGAGTTGAGACGTAAATTCCAGGAAAAAGGTGATCATGATGCATTGGCAACGGCGCAGGCTCTGCTGGAATCCCAGAGCAACATCACGCTTGGTGATCGCGAACGCCTGTTTGGTTTCCTCGAAGGTGGCGGCAAAATTATTCTGCCGGAACCGCAGGCGCTATTGACACAGGCCTCGAAAATGCCGGGACTGGACGGGCAAAAAATGTCCAAATCTTACGGTAATACCATCCCGCTCCGCGAAGACCCCGAGGTGGTGGAAAAATCCCTGCGCACCATGCCCACAGACCCGGCACGGGTGCGCCGAACTGATCCCGGTGATCCCGGAAAATGCCCGGTGTGGCCGTTGCATGAAGTTTATTCCGACGATGATACCCGTAAATGGGTACAGGAAGGCTGTCGCTCTGCGAGCATCGGTTGTCTGGACTGCAAACAACCGATGATTGATGCCGTGCTCAAGGAACTGGCACCGATCCGTGAACGGGCCAAAGATTTTATTGAAGACCCTAAACTGGTGCGCAATATTATCGCCGAGGGTACTGAAGCGGCACGGGATGTGGCACGGGATACCCTGGAAGAGGTGCGTGCCGCCATGGGGTTGAATTATCGTTGAATGTCGTATGAAAATCTGGCGTCGAGAAATCAGAAAAAGCGTGGCAGTACGAAAATTTACGAACCTGAAACCGGAATAATGACAAAGGAGTAACCGTTGTGAGCAATTCAGAAAACCTGTATTACGAATACAAAATAAAAAATGGAGATACATTTTCCGGCATTATTCACAGCATGTTTGGGCATGTCCCAAAAGACACCCGCTATGCCGAAACAGTAAAATTTCTTTTGGCGCTTAACCCCCAGATTAAAAACCCTGACCGCATCCGGGCAGGTGACATGTTTCGTCTGGGCGTATTACCATCCAAACCTCAAACAGAAGCACAAATCGCCAAAGTCAAAGAAACGGTCCAGGGTGATCAGGGAAAATTTATTACCGAATCGGTGTCACAACATGACATGGATAATTTTTGGGCGCTTGCCTGGCTGGAGCACAATGCCAACTACCTGACCATCCCCGGAGGTATTGCCGCAGGAGCGTCGGGCAACCTGCTCAGCCCCGGCAATGTGAATCTGCTCAATGAAGTGAGCGATGAATATGCAAAATATAAATCGGGCGAGATTACAAAATCACAATATGATTATCGGCGAAAACGTGCATTGGATATGTTTAAAGCCAATGTGGGGCCATTTGAAAAATGGATGTTTGGAAAAAATACCACCCACGAAACCATACGCATTGCCCGGGCGGGTGGTATTCCGGCGACGGCCAATATCGCCAAGCATGCTGACAGGCTAAAAAGTCTGGCGGCTGTCAGCAAGGGAAGCGGTATTGCCCTGATGGGGGTTGGAGTAACCTCGGCCTGCCTGCAAATAGCTAATACAACTGATATCGAAGAGAAAAATGATATTTTTGTGGAGACTATTGCTAGCACGACAGTGGGAGTTCTCTCAGGCATTGCTGTTACCGTGTTTTTAATTTCCAACCCGGTTGGTTGGGGAACGGCGATTGTGCTGGCGGTGGGCAGTGCAGTACTGAGTTTTGGATTGGG
>JALSGT010000023.1 GCA_026982555.1 Chromatiales bacterium | reverse complement strand
GGCTCTTCAGAGAAATTAGTGGGTAAAAATATAGCGAATTTGAAGCAAGAGAGATCGTTTTTCCGAGAATGAGGGTAGAGCATCCTGCCCCGACTCTGAGAAGATGGAAGTATCGAGCAACCATCAACCAGAGCAAAAGGAACAGGATGCAGATCAAGACTATCCTCAATCGGGTACAGAAATTCAAATCATTTGTTTACGGAGCGGTACGGTGGGTGGAAGGCGCACCGCTCCCGACACTGGAAGTTGAGATCCAGCCTCGGTTGAATAGCCGCCCGATCTGCAGTGGTTGTGGACATAAAGGGCCAGGGTATGATCGGTTGCCGGAACGGCTGTTCGAGTTTATTCCGATGTGGGGACATAAGGTATTTTTTCGCTATGCCCCGCGCCGAGTTGATTGCCCCATCTGTGGTGTCCGGGTAGAACGGATGCCATGGGTGTCAGGCAAGCACCGACTGACCGAAGCCTATGCGTGGTTTCTGGCCGGTTGGGCGAAGCGGCTGAGCTGGAAAGAGGTTGCCGAGGCATTCCGCACGACCTGGGATCACGTATTCTGCTCGGTGGAGCGTGCAGTAGCCTGGGGGCGTGAACACCAGGATCTATCGGGTGTTAGAGCCATCGGCGTTGATGAGATCGCCTGGCAGCGTGGCCACCGGTATTTGACGCTGGTCTACCAGATCGATGAACACTGCAAGCGATTGCTGTGGGTCGGTGAGAAGCGCACGGTCAAGACGTTACTGCGATTCTTTCGCTGGTTCGGCAAGGAAAAAAGTCAGGCGCTGAAGTTTGTCTGTAGTGATATGTGGAAACCGTACCTTAAAGTGATCGCCAAGAAAGCAGACAAGGCTATCAACATTCTGGATCGGTTCCACATCATGGCGCACTTGAGTAAAGCCATTGATGAGGTGCGCGCTGGTGAGGCGAGGGAACTGAAGGAGAAAGGCTATGAGCCTATACTGACAAAAACACGTTGGCTATTGCTCAAACGACCTGAAAACCTGACGGACAAACAGGGCATCAAATTGGCAGAGCTTCTCAAGTATAATCTGAGATCGATCAGGAGTTACCTTCTGAAGGAAGAGTTTCAATTATTCTGGCAATACACCTCGCCGTACTGGGCGGGAATGTTTCTGGATAAGTGGTGCACCAAGACCATGCGCTCGAAGATTGAGCCGATGAAGAAAGTGGCCAGGATGCTGAGGCGGCATCGACCTCTGTTACTGAACTGGTTCAGAGCTAAAAAGAAGTTTTCCAGCGGTATAGTGGAGGGTTTTAATACCAAAGCAAAACTGACTACCAGAAAAGCGTACGGCTTTCGGACTTACCATGCGGCTGAAATTGCTTTGTATCACGCGCTTGGGGCATTACCCGTACCGGAAACCACCCACGAATTTTTCTGAGGAGGCAAAAAACATAACGGACCCGAAAAAGAAGACCAATGTTATTAATTATATAAACACTGGTTTTCTTCTTCTGGTCCGGGCAGGCTATTTAGCCTACTGCTCTGCGTTGTAAAAAATACTGTTTTGTATTAACACGGGTTTGTTATTTCAATAACACTTAATCGTGATGTCATGATTTGGCATTGGAAACTGTCCTGATTTGAACCCGTTCCCCAGACACCATATGTAAACGTAGGTACCCTCGCTAATATCGTGATTACCGATTTCATGTGTCCCCTGGGGTACCTGGCCATAATGTACGGCGTGATAGTCGCTGTCTTGTTGAAAAACCCAGGTTTGTGATGCATGGGTTTGCCAGTATATTCGGCCTGCACCGACAACAGAATGCATTTCCTGAAGACTCAAGTCCTTGGTTTGTGGGGTTTGTTCATTTACAACTGAGGCAAATGAGAGTGATACGCTACTTAAAGAAAAAGCCATGACGGTAAATATAAAAGTAATAAGCCTGTTCATGATGATATCTCCTTTATTATGAAAGGTTGCTTATAAAAACAAACACATATCTATAACAGCGTGAGAAATACAATAAATAAATGGCTTTAATGGTTGACGTAATTGATAAAGTTTTTGTGAATGCACCTATATAAGTGCCGTTACTGAATTCGGTAGCGTAGCCTCAGTAACCGTAATCGGAAAACATTTACTTCAATTACGAGGTTTCATTATAAAATAGTTTTTATGCATAACAAGCAATGCAGCTTATCCATTCATGCTATTTTTCTAGTGGTTTTTACTAAAAAAATACGTTATAAAAAGTATGGGTCATTTAATTTTTTATTTTTTTCATCCCAATAAAAACCCCCGGGCATAGCCGGGGGAGTATTTCCTTTAAATGTCGTCAGTTAATATTATTAATCCGTTTTATTGAAACACCTCCACAAAAGACATCATGCCGGTATCGGCATGTTCCAAAATGTGACAGTGGAACTGCCAGCCGCCTGAACGTCCTCGTTTACCGATACTGAGGTCGGCATTCTCGATCACAGCCATACCGCCATTTGCTTCGATATCTGCACCAGTAAGGCCTTCAGCGGGCGAGAAGTCGATAGCGATTTTGACAATTGACACTGCACCCATAGGACCATTGCGGGCAGGCAGATTGACCATATCAACATTTTCCAGTTGCGGTGCAGGCACTACCTCCAACACATTGCCATCTTTATCTTTGTAGATGGTTTCCAATACCTGAAAGAAGAAACCGTGTAGATGGAAAGGATGATCACCGCCGGTCATATTGACCAGATTCCATACCTGGGTTTCGCCAACTTGTGCGTCAGGTGCATCATGGGTGGTGACTTCATTAGCGGTTTTACCGTTGATCAGGAATTTGATCATACCGTTGGCCATGGGCATGCTGTGACCAAACTTGAGCGTGGTCTCGGCGGCACCGACAATGTCGATAGGCTCGATGGTGCGCAGATGTTCAGGCAGCTTGAGTTTCCTGGCATGCTTGTGACCTTTCTTGAAGACCAGACGCATGAGTGGAATATCAGGATAATGACCGTCCATCTCATCGTCACCCATCATCACCATGCCGTTGTCCATAATATCAATGCTGTGACGACCACGTTTGGTGTCTTTCCAGTACACGATCAGCTCAGTGCCAGGTTTACCCTTGGGGATAAACATGATATCTGCGCGCTGACCCGGGACTAGAAACACGTCATCCATGTCCTTGATGGGTGTTTCCAGAAGACCGCCATCACCACCGATACGAGTCAGTTTGTGGCCTGGTACGGCAACGCGCATGAAACGTGTATTGGCAATGTTTACCATACGCCAGCGGATAGGTTCACCGGATTTGACACGCATAGTGGGCATTTGACGACCATTGACCAGCAGAGTATTACCTGTGCGACCATTGATTTTTTTCAGCAGAACTTCTTTTGGAGTACCTGTGAATGCTTCTTCAACTTGACCATTTTCATCAAGCAGCACATCGTCAAGCACCAGTATTTTCTGTTTGGTTTTGCGAATGTGCTTATCGATATCACGTTTTTTCTCGGATACCAACAGAGCGCCCGCCAGACCTTTTTCCACCTGTTCGTTTGAGCGTACATGTGGGTGATACCAGAACAGAGAAGCCTCTTTTAACTCGTATTTGTACGTGAATGTTTCACCCGGTTGCAGAGGATTTTGCGCGACAGATGCGCCATCCATATCCGCAGGCAGGCGCAGGCCATGCCAATGGATTGTGGTGGGTTCCGGCAGGTTATTGGTGAAATGAATGATGAGGGTATCACCTACGGTGCCACGAATCAGTGGCCCCGGCACTGTGCCATTGTAAGAATAAACTTTGGAAGGTATACCGGGGATCATTTCTACATAATCGACGCGTGCTTCCAGATTGATTTCCACAATGTGTGGGTCAGGATTGATATCCTCCAACAGTTGTAAGCCGAAGGCTTCGGCTCTGGTGCGTTTATTAAAATGTTTATCGTGACGTTTGTGATGACGTTTCTTGTGGTGTTTGTCGTGATGTGGTTTGTGGTGCTCTTGTTGATGCCGTTTTTCATGATTGCGGTCATGCGATTTGCCAGCATTGGCAAGTGGTAGCGCGAACGCAAGACAGAGTGATGTTGCGATGATTAATGCTTTCATATCGCGGTGTCTCCTTGTTTTTTATGTCAGACAACCCCCACTGAAATCCACCGGGGATTTCAGTAGCCCGTTTATACCTCCCTGGTATGGTGTGAATCTTGTTAGCAGAAACCCGATCAAGTGCTCGTTATATTTCGAGTGGCTAACGTTATATGGAATAGCACTGGAGTCTCTTGGCAGTCAAATAATTGACGGGGTATTGAAGGGTTGCCGGATGGAACTGTGAACCAGGGCACACTTTGTTGCGCTATATCAGTAAATTTGTGACGTGATTGTTTTTTGTGATGTGTCGTAATTAACGCTTTTTCGTTGTGTTTTCATGAAAAGCTTTTGCGATTAAACGATAGGATAACAAGGTTATTTGATTGCCTGATATGTTGGAATGTGCGGCTGGCAAGGCGTGATGAGGAATCATAGCGACTGACGTAGCAGGTGAGCCCAACAAAAACTCAAAACATAATATGCCTCTGCACTTGGCTCAGCCCGTTCGTTATTTGTTAGCAGTTGCTACTCTCCAGGCGCCAACTGCGGAATTTAGGTTTAAGTTTTACTCAATGTGTTAAATAACTTTATTTCAATAAGTTATAACCATTGTCTTCCTTTTTGATAATAATCAGCTACTTTTTGCTCGTGTATAAAAAATCTGTATTTCTACCTTGCACACCCTCATTTTTTAGACTAAGTTTAATTTACTTCAGGCATTTAGACTAAGTCTACATGCTCGTTTTATCAATAAATGTTAAGGGAGCGTTTACATGAAAAAATTTTCACGACGACAGTTTCTGGGCATGACGACAAAAGCGGGGGCTGCAACGATGTTTGCCGGCATATTCGCTCCCAGTGCTTCCAGCATGCTGGGTTTAGGCGGCGTTGCTGAAGCGGCAACCAAAAAAATCAAACCTTTCAACTTTGCCGTGCTTACTGATGCACATCTCTACGATATAGCAGACCACAAGTTTGACCACATTCTGGAAAAAGCGGTGGCTGATGTGAACAGCATTAAACCCCGGCCTGATTTTGTTTTGTATGCCGGTGATCTTGGCCAGTCAGGTAAAAAAGCGGAACTGGTAAAAGGCAAAAAAATCCTCGACAAGCTGAAAATGCCTTATAAAATTATTCCCGGTGAACATGACTATTACCTGGATATGGGTAAGGCCTGGCGAAAATTATTCGGTGATGAACACTGGTCATTTAACCACAATGGTGTGCATTTCATTGGTATGAACTCCATTCTGGTTCCCGACTTCTGGACACTCAAAAAACTCACTCCCAAAGAACGTATGCACATGATGGAAGAGCTGGAATGCCACAATTGTGGAGCCTGGGGTGTGGGTGAAAAACAACTGAACTGGTTGGCCAGAGATGTGAAGAGAGTGTCTCCAGACACGCCGGTTGTTATTATGACACATTCACCTCTGTGGGATTATTATCCACGCTGGAATTTCCAGACCTATGATGCGCCGGAAATACGGGAAATACTGCGCAAGTTCGACAAGGTTATTTCCATCCATGGCCATGTGCATCAAGTGGTCTACAACGAAATCAACAATATGCGTTCCTGTGGTTTGTTATCCACTTCCTGGCCCTGGCCTTATCCGCCAGTGGAGCTGGAGTACCCTCATATCAAACAACGTCGCGCTGATCCTGGTGACTTTGAAGATGGACTGGGTGGCCACGATATTGCCGTGAATGCAGACTTTGATGCCATAGTACATTGGCGGGAGTTTTCGGACTTGCTGCCGGATAATATCAAAAAAGGTCTGAAAGTCTAATCACAGGAGGAGCAGAACATGAAAAAAGTACGCAAAATATCATTCACCACTGCCGCCTCAGTCATTGTGGTTAGTGGCACGTTAATTGTTGCCAGCATGGCGCAGGCTAAACCACCGCGCAGTGAAACACAGATTGCCCAGGAGCGGGCCGCATTGATGACAGCGGTTGCCAAAGGTGATGACCTGTGGCACAGCGCAAAACTGGGTAATAACGGCCTGGCTTGCGCCAACTGTCACCCCGACGGGTCTGCCAGCAATGTACATACCTGGCCTAAATTCCAGACCAATCTGGGCAAGGTGGGGACGCTGCGGGAAATGATCAACTGGTGTATTGCCGTGCCCATGCAGGGCAGGATTCTTGAATACGACAGCGAGGAAATGATCGCTATGGAAGCCTATGCCACCTATACCCATCGCGGTGTCGCCATTGCACCTGCTAAAGACGAGCAACACGGTGCAGTCCCGGTGAAAAGCGGGCCCGGCTATCCCCGGCACTAACAACAATACAGGCTATAAAGCCACCGCAGGCTGTCACCTGCGGTGGCTTTCTTGTGCATGCAGCCTTGTACTTTTGTTAATGCTCAGTAATACCTCTTTTGCTTATGAATGTGCGGACTCCATTCGTTCTACCGATATGCAGCGTTTCGATGATAATCACAACGGTACTCTCACTGACATTGACAGCGGACTGACCTGGATGCGCTGTGCCCTGGGACAGCGCTGGGAAGACAATGCCTGCCTGGGTCAGCCTGAGCGCTATACCTGGCAATCTGCGCTACAGGCGGCGCGACAACTTAACCAGCTGAATGGTTATGCTGAATATAAAGACTGGCGCGTACCCAGGGTGCAGGAGTTAGCAGGCATTGTTGAGCGACATTGTAAAAACCCTCGTATTAACCTGCAATTATTTCCGACGACTTCTGCAACGTATTTTTGGTCGGCAAATACAAAACCCAAAACGTATAATCAAGCCTATGTAATGGACTTTGGGAGCGAAGGCGTCACAACATTGCTTAAAAGTGATCAGGCGCTGGTGCGACTGGTAAGAGGCAGGCAATGAAACAAACTGCTGACAGGTATTGCAGGTTTTCACGTTCCAGACGGCTCACTTTGTTCTCGCTGCTGGATTTTACAGGCGTTAAGTTCGTGGTTTGAGTTTGAACTGACAGTCACCGCCATCGAGACAGTAACTGCCAGATCAAGCCTTAACGATGACAAGCTACTCTATTTTATCCCGTCAAGCGGGACATTCAATGCATTTGCCACACCTTGACCGTAGGCCGGGTCAGCTTTCAGGCAATTATTGATGTGACGTTTTTGCACCTCAATAGAGGCTCCGCCCACCGAGCGGGCGGTATTTTCAAATAACACCTGTTGTTGTTCCGGGGTCATCAGGCGAAACAAATTACCGGGCTGAGTGTAATAGTCATCATCATCTTCACGATGATTCCAGTGATCTGCTGTGGCACCGATTGCCAGTGGGGGCTCTTTGCTGTCAGGTTGTTCCTGCCATTCACCCAGACTGTTTGGTTCATAACCTTTAGTGCTGCCATAGTTGCCATCGACACGCATCGCGCCATCACGATGAAAACTGTGTACCGGGCAGCGTGCTGTGTTGACTGGAATCTGCGCATGATTAACACCCAGTCGGTAACGCTGTGTATCACCATAAGAAAAGAGACGCCCTTGCAGCATTTTGTCCGGTGAAAAACCAATGCCCGGCACGACATTGGCGGGATTAAATGCTGATTGCTCAACTTCGGCATGGTAATTTTCAGGGTTGCGATTGAGTTCCAGTACGCCCACATCAATCAGTGGATAGTCTTTGTGCGACCATATTTTGGTTAAATCGAAAGGGTGAAAGCGGTAAGACTCGGCTTCTTTTTCCGGCATGATTTGCACTTTGAAGTCCCAGCGCGGGAAATCACCGTTTTCAATGCTTTCGTACAAATCCTTTTGGTGGCTTTCCCGGTCCTGACCAATCAGTTTTTCCGCTTCTTCATCGGTGAGGTTTTCTATGGGCTGCTGGCTTTTGAAGTGAAACTTGACCCAGAAACGCTCATTATTTGCATTAATAAAACTGAAGGTGTGGCTGCCAAAGCCATGCATATGGCGATAGGTGCGCGGATTACCCCGGTCGCTCATCAGAATAGTGATTTGATGCAGCGCTTCGGGTAACAATGTCCAGAAATCCCAGTTGCTGTGGGCGCTGCGCATGTTGGTGCGCGGGTCACGTTTTACGGCGTGATTCAGGTCGGGAAATTTCAATGGATCACGCAGGAAAAATACGGGTGTATTGTTGCCGACCATATCCCAGTTGCCTTCTTCGGTATAAAACTTGATGGCAAAACCACGGATATCACGTTCCGCATCCGCGGCGCCACGTTCACCTGCAACGGTGGAAAAGCGCAGGAATACGTCGGTTTTTTTACCCACTTCAGAAAAAATATTAGCCTTGCTGTACTGGCTGATGTCGTGGGTTACTGTAAAGGTGCCGTAGGCGCCTGATCCTTTGGCATGCATACGACGCTCGGGAATTACTTCACGATCAAAATGTGCCAGTTTTTCCAGAAACCAGATATCTTGTAACAACATTGGCCCGCGTGGGCCCGCACTCATCACATTTTGATTATCGCCTACCGGGGTGCCATTGTTTTTGGTCAGTTTGGGTTTGTCACTCATCTCTCTCTCCTTGATTATTAAGACGGCTGGTTTGGTGTCAGCTCAGGAACATGTGCGTTCCCTACTATCGTCAGACTGTGCATTTACTATAGTGGAAAAAGGGGGCGTTTTTTGGGTCGGGGGAAAATGAATCAATTGTCATTGGTTCGACATAAATTCGACATAAATTCGACATAAATTCGACATATTATTTCATGCCTCTACATTTAACTCAGATCGTTCAGTATTCAAATCAGTGTTGTAAACGCAAAGGGCGCAGAGACGCAAAGAAAAAAGCATATACTTTACGTTCTTTGCGCCTTCGCGAACTTTGCGTTTAAATACCCGGAGTATGTTTAACCGTAGTGTTTTTTTGACGCTTAATGCACATTATTAAAATAACATGCCTTTGTATTTGACTCAGTTCGCGCGTTATTTGTTAGCCGTTGGTATCCCGAAAGGGTGTTTTTCTGCTCAATGGATGGTCTATCTGAGTTAAATGCAGAGGCATGTATTATTTTAAGTAGTTGAGTATGTTCTCCCGGCCAAACATTTTGGCAAATCCTGCTGCGTTTATACCGGCATTATTCTCATGATCAGGATTACATTCAGAAGACATCAGTTTTTTTGCCAGCGAAAATTCGCCACGAAATATGGCCGCCATTAGTGCTGTGTTACCCCGCGTATCGGCGGCACAGGTGTTGGCCTTTTGCGAAACCAGATAGTCAAAGGCTTCGGCGTGGCCATGGTATGTTGCCACCATCAAGGCTGTGTAACCTTTATTGTTCACGACATCCACCGGAAATCCTGCTTCTATAAATTCTTTTAATAACACTACATCATTGCTTCTGGCAGCGGCAAAAAAATAGGCTTTTAACTCTTCTTCCGCAGATGAAAACTCACCGGGCTGGCTGGCCCAGGTGTGGCCAGAAACCAGTAAAGTTAACAGTAATAATATCATTTTCATAACAATTCTCTCCTGTCAAAATAATTATGCAGCGGCCTGTTACAGCCGCTGCATTTCCTTTATTTATTTGGCAAGGTTTTTCACCTGTTCCATGTTTCCATTGACTGCTTTTGTCAGCCGTTCACCAAAGTCTGCATCTGCTTGATAGAAATAACTCAGCATAATGTGTTTGGTTGTGCTGTCCCGCACCTTACCCAGGTCACCTGCCAGATTACTGATCAAGTTGGCGCGCTCTGTTGCATTGAAGCTGCGATATAACACACCGGCTTGGGCAAAGGATGGCTTTCCTGCGTTCACCTTTTTGCGGACATTGCCGGTAACGACTTCTTCGGAGCTGCCAACGCTACTGTATGACATATTAATCTGAGCAAAAGGTTGCTTGATAGGACGTTTTTTCCCAGTTGTCATTGAGTGAGCATTGCCCGTTATTACTCTTTCAACAGGTTGAGCAAAAGGCTGTTTAATCGGGCGTTCCATTACAACCCTATCCTGGTGAGAATTACCCGTTATTACTCTTTCAACAGGTTGGGCAAAAGGCCGTTTAATGGGACGCTTCATTTCCACCATCCTTTGATGAGCCTTGCCAGTTGTCATCTTTTCAGAGGACTGGGCAGAAGCCTGGTTTTCCACAATCACCTTTTGTTGCGTATTACCACTCAATGCCATTTCAGAATAACGTGCGTGAGGGTCTTCCATGCGCATATCAATACGGCTTGGTTGATAATTCACATCAGATTTTTGGTGACCATAATTACCCGCGCCATCCTGATTCCAATTATTGACGGCAACCTGCGGGCGATTGATCGGCAAATGCTGGTGGTTGGCACCCAGACGATACAATTGCGTATCGGCATAGGAAAACACCCGGCCTTGCAACAAACGGTCTTCAGAAGGCTCGATGCCGGGCACGATATTGGCCGGAGAAAAGGCCGACTGTTCCGTTTCCTGGAAAAAATTATCCGGCATACGATTCAGGGTCATTGTGCCGACTTTTGTTTCTTCCACGTCCAGCCACATTTTGGTGGCATCCAGCGGGTTGTAGTCAAAGTCTGCAAGCTGTGATGGTTTCAGCACTTTGATATACAAATCCCATTTGGGATAGTCACCTTTGGCAATGGCGGCATACATGTCATTCGTCGCATGACTGAAGTCTTTAGCCTGTACGGCCGCTGCCTCTTTGGCACTGAGGTTTTTTATTCCCTGCCGGCTTTTCCAGTGAAATTTCACATAAGTGACATCACCTTCTGCATCCACCATTTTGTAAGAGTGAACTCCCCAGCCATCCATCTGCCGTAAATTGGCAGGTGTGCCGTAGTCGGAGTACACCCAGGTCAGCATGTGTGTGGACTCTGGCACATGACTGAAAAAATCAAAAAACCGATTGGGATCCTGTTGATTGGTGACCGGTGACGGTTTCAATGAATGCACCATATCCGGGAACTTGATCGCATCGCGGATGAAAAATACCGGCAGGTTGTTGCCCACCAGATCCCAATTGCCTTCACGGGTGTAAAACTTGGTGGCAAAGCCGCGCGGATCACGCAGCGTTTCCGGAGAGCCCTTGGAATGAATGACTGTTGAAAAGCGCACAAACACAGGCGTTTTTCCGCCTTTTTTGAACACGGCTGCCCGGGTCAGGTCACTGATGTCACGCGTTGCGACAAATTCGCCATGCACTCCGGTGCCACGGGCATGAACCACCCGCTCTGGAATACGCTCACGCGCAAAACGTTGCAATTTCTGTATCAGATGAACGTCTTGTAACAAAACGCCACCATTGGGGCCTGCTGTGTAGGAGTTTTGATTGTCGCCAACCGGGGCACCATTGTCACGGGTCAGGGTTGTGGCATTTACTGCCGTCGCCGCACTGATGGCCAGCGCCAAAACGGAAAGAGTTGTTTTCATCGGTGTTTTCATGGTCAATATCCTCATCGTTAGTTCGTACAAAATTTATTTGTCTGATTTTTGCAGCGAGGGCGAAACACATTGATACGTGGTGTCATTTCTTGTGTTTGCTGTCTCGACGGAATGAGTATCGCCTTGATAGTGGTTCTGGTAAATCGAATTAAATCGATATTATTCTTCTGATAAATAGAATCATTGGCCTGCGGGGAAAGGCGGGAAGTAAAGGGGGAAATGGAAAGCAGTATTACGGGTTGTCGCTGCTGAATTCAGCGGGCTCCTGGCGAGTGAGAATTAGCTGTGCCCTGGTTTTGTTTTACGGGTTCTGTGCAATTGTTGTCGAAACAGCGCCATCAATATTTCAATATTGGTGGTGCCTGCATAATTCAGGCGGGTAATAAACGCGATTTTCCGGTGTGGCCCTGGTTCGTTCAGATGAACCGCCTTTATTTCAGCATTGTCATCAATCAACTGGCTCAATGCCATTTCCGGCACCAGAGTGGTACCCATATGGCCAGCAACCATTTGCACCAGGGTATTCAAGCTGGTGCCCGACAGTGAATATTTCGTTTCGATGGGTCGGAATTTACACGCGGCAAGAGCATGGTCTTTCAAGCAATGCCCATCTTTCAATAGCAACAGCGGAGCTTCCTGCAACTGTTCGCCGGTAATTTCGCAATGATCGGCCAGCTTGTCCGAGCGGTGCGTGACGACAAAAAAATCCTCTTCCCAAAAGGTGAAGGCATGCAGGCCCTCAATAGCATAAGGCAATGCCAGTATGGCGGTATCGAGGTCACCTTTCCTGACCTTTTCCACCAGTACATTTGACTGCTCTTCAGTAATCGTGAGTTGAAAATCCGGGTACTGTTTTCTGACTTCCGGCAATACCTTCGGCAGCAAATACGGCCCGATGGTAGGAATGACGCCCAGTGACATTGGATAAGAAAGTGGTGCATTTTGGCTCTGGCACAACTGATACAGCTCATTGACTTCCAGATTGATCACGCGCGCCTTGTCCAGAATCATTTCGCCCACTGGCGTGACCAATACCTTCTTGTTATTGCGTTCGAAGATTTGTGTTTTGAGCTGGCTTTCCAGCTCGGATATGGCCGTGCTCAGTGCTGACTGGGAAACAGAGCAAAGCTCGGCCGCCCGTTTGAAATGCCGGGTTTTATCAACCGCCAGGGCGTAACTCAGCTGCTTGATAGTAATCATTGTCCCCAGCCCTTCTATTCGGAAATTTTACAAAACGTCTATTCTGTTGTCTTAGTAGAAGCACGCACATTATTTTTTTCAACGTCGCTGATTTCTGCCATTGTCGTGCGCATCCAGTTTTCCACTTCTGCGCTAATTTCGGCAGCCTTGCGGCCGCGTGGCTCGATGACCGGGCCGATAACCACCTGGATTGTGCCTGGCCGTTTGACAAATTCACGCCGGCCCCAAAATTCCCCGGCATTATGTGCTACTGGCACAATGGGGTAATTGCTCTCTTCGGCCAGTATGGCACCACCCATTCCCCAGCGTTTGTATGTGCCCGGTGCTATACGTGTGCCTTCGGGGAAAATCGTCACCCAGATGCCCGCATCCAATCTCTCCTTTCCCTGTTTGATAATTTGCTTGATGGCTTTGCGACCCGATGAGCGGTCAATGGAAATGGGTTTTAACATTGCCATTCCCCAGCCAAAAAACGGTACCCACATCAGCTCACGTTTTAACACCCACACCTGTGCGGGAAACAACAATTGCAATGCATAGGTTTCCCAGGTGGACTGGTGTTTGGAAAAGATAATCGCGGCACCTTCGGGAATATTTTCGCGGCCTTTTACCTGATAATCCACACCACACAAGATTTTTAATGTGCCGATGACATAGACAGCGTAAGCACGGCCAACACGAGAGCGCAGGTGAAATGGGAGGGGTGCGCACAACAACAATACCAGTGAAACCAGTACGGTCGCGCTGATCATGCTCACACTAAAAATGAATGAACGAATAAATTGCATCAGTTATAACACCTGTTGGTCGTTTGCTTTTTCTGTCAGTTTTCCGGTTAACAAGGCATCTACGGTCTCCGCCAGATCAGCAAATACCGGTACGTTTGCCAGACCCGGCTCTTTGACCAGTTGCGCAAGACTGCGTTCGCCTTTGCCCGTGCGCACAAGAACAGGGATTGCTCCCACCGCCTGCGCACTTTGCAAGTCCCGCAATGAGTCACCTATCACCGGCACGCCACATAATTCCGTCTCAAATTTATGACCAATCTGCTGCAACAAACCTGGTTTCGGTTTGCGGCAGTCACAACCGGCATCCGGTGCATGAGGACAATAGAAAATACCCTCAATATGTCCGCCCACTGCGGCCAATAATTTTTCCAGTTTGTGATGCATGGCATCAAGTGTCTGTACATCAAACAGACCGCGCGCGATGCCGGATTGATTAGTGGCGACCGCGACGCAATAACCCGCCGTATTGAGGCGCGCAATAGCGTCCAGACTGCCGGGCAGGGGAATAAATTCTTGCGGTGATTTGATGAAATCGTCCGAGTCTTTGTTGATCACACCGTCGCGATCCAAAATGATCAGGGGCATTGGCTAGTGGCTGCTGGTAAATTTAAGGGAGGGTAGTCTAGCAGAAGCGGGCGGCCACAAAAAAACCGGAGCCCGCCATAACGGGCTCCGGTTCGTATTGGTTAATCTGGATCCCGCCGTTGACTGCTCCGAGGATCTATTAACATATTTGATAAATAGCTTGTTGAATTGAGTCGCTACGACCGGTATAGCGCATTGCCTTTTGCGTCTGGCCGCGTTGCGCATCGTCGCAGTAGCGGGCTATGACTCCTCATTGCGCCTCGCCAGCCGCAAAATCCAACGCACTCCACAGGCCGTTCAACTGCGGAATCCAGGTTAAACGTCCGTATTAAAACTCAGGAACTGACCATGCAGAAAAAGGCAAAACCAAACAGCACAACGAACATCACTATTGCCATTGTCATAAAAAATCTCCTTTACCTTTAAAAAAGCCACGTAGTATGGTAGAGGGTAGGTCTTATTTCCGCACTGTCAAGGAGGCTTTAGCCCAGCAAAACACTCAAGTATGAGTAATTGACTGAAAAGTGCTGGTTGTTTTCTGGTTAAGAGGTGTCATGCCTGCGGGGGAAATTAAACCAGGGTAGTTACCCTTGCAATCGAGACAAATCTGCCACACGCAGAAACAGGTTGCGTAATTGGGTGAGCAGGGCAAGGCGGTTGTCACGCAGCGCGGCATCATCGGCCATCACCATGACTTCATCGAAAAAAGGGTCCACCGTTTTACGCAGGTCGGCAAGCCTGCCCAGCGCAGTTTCGTAATCACGTTGATCAAACAAAGGGGTTACTTCCCGGGTAATGACGTCTAATTGTGTTGCCAGCGCTTGTTCAGCGACATCCGTCAGTTTTGTTGCGTCAATGGCTTCGGGTACAACGATATTTTTTTCTGCCGCCTGACGTAGAATATTGGAAATGCGCTTATTGGCGGCGGCCAGGCTTTCCGCCTCGGGCAGGCTGAGAAAATGATTGACCGCGCGTACGCGGCGATCAAAATCAAATGGCTGTGTAGGGTGTTGCGCCAGTACGGACTCAAACACTTCCGGTATCACGCCGCTGTCTTTGTAATAAGCACGCAGGCGATCCATCATGAAATCAACCACCTGGTTGACCACCTTTGTTGTCGTTATTTTAGCGCCCAGCGCAGTCGTTGCCTGCTGCACCATGTCAGGCAGGTCCAGGGGCAGCTGACATTCGATAATGATGCGTAACAAACCCAGTGCGGAACGACGCAGGGCAAAAGGATCTTTGCTGCCCGTGGGCGGCTGGCCGATGCCAAACATGCCCACCAGAGTGTCCAGTTTGTCGGCGATGGCCACGGCCTGGCCGGTCGCGGTGGCAGGTAGTTCGTCACCGGCAAAGCGTGGCATGTATTGCTCGTCTTGCGCCAGCGCCACTGCTTCGGCCTCGCCATCGTGTAACGCATAGTAGCGGCCCATAATGCCTTGCAGGTCTGGAAATTCATTGACCATTTCGGTCATCAAATCACACTTGGCCAGCCACGCAGCACGCTCAGCCCATTCCTTATTGGACGATAACGATACCGCAATACTGCCGGCAAGCTGTGCGACACGTTGTGTTTTGTCGTGCAGAGTGCCGAGTTCTTTTTGAAACAAGATGGTTTTTAATTTTTCAATATGGCTGTCGAGCTTTTGCTTGCGATCCTGTGTCCAGAAAAATTCAGCATCGGCCAGGCGTGGGCGTATCACGCGCTCATTCCCATCACGCACGACGTCGGGATGAGTGCTGTCGATGTTGGCAATGGTAATAAAGTGAGGCATCAGTTTTCCGTCAGCATCGATGACGTGGAAATATTTCTGATGGGTTTTCATGGTGAGAATCAGTGCCTCGGCAGGCACGTCGAGATAACGTTCCTCAAAATTACCCGCAATGGCTACCGGCCATTCCACCATGGCCGTTACTTCATCCAGCAGGGCGCTATCGATAACCGCGTTACCACCCAATTGCTCCCCGGCTTCCAGCACTTGCGCACGCACCGCTTCACGTCGCGTGGCAAAGTCAGCAATCACCCGCCCTTCGGTTTCCAGTAACGGCGCATAACCGGCAGGTTCGGCGATGTACAGGGTTTCCGGATAGTGGAAACGATGGCCACGGGTTTCGCGGCCAGATTGTGTGCAGAGAATTTCCGCATCGATGACTTCATCACCAAACAACAGCACCAGCCATTGCACCGGACGCACAAACTGCGCGTCAAGATCCGCCCAGCGCATGCGTTTGGGGATAGGCAGTCTATCCAGCGATGCTGTTACCAGGCCGGGCACCAGTGAGGCCGTACTTTGCCCCGGCTGTTCGGCGCGATATACCAGCCATGCACCCTTGTCGGTTTCCATGCGTTCAAGATCGGCCACGGACGCCACACCGCAGGAACGGGCAAAGCCTTCAGCGGCTTTGGACGGGCAGCCTTCATCGTCAAAGGCCGCCAGTAGTGCCGGGCCACGGCGTTCAATTTTTTTGTCTGCCTGTTTATCGACCAGATCAGATACCAGCACCGCCAAACGGCGGGGACTGGCGAACACCACCACCTTGCCATAAGCAAGATCCGCCGCCTTCAATCCATCCTCGATACCGCGACCAAAGGCCTCGGATAATTTTTTCAATGCCTTGGGTGGCAGTTCTTCGGTACCAATTTCGATTAACAGGTCACGGGTATTCATGCTGCTCCCTCTTTATTGGGCAAAGCGGGAGTCACCGTATTGCACATGGGGAAACCGAGTTTCTCCCGTGCTTCAAAATAGGTTTGAGCCACTGCGCGGGATAGTGCGCGTACGCGCAAAATGTAACGCTGGCGTTCAGTCACCGAAATGGCGTGACGCGCATCCAGCAAATTAAAAGAGTGCGAAGCTTTCAGCACCTGTTCGTAAGCGGGCAACGGCAAACCGGCTTCAATGAGCTTCTGCGATTCATTTTCGTAATCATCGAATGCCTGAAACAGTACTTTGGTATTGGCATGCTCAAAATTATAGGTGGATTGCTCCACCTCATTTTGGTGAAACACGTCACCATAAGTGATTTTGCCCAACGGCCCATCGGCCCAGGTGAGATCATAAATACTGTCCACCCCCTGCAAATACATCGCGATGCGTTCCAGTCCGTAAGTGATTTCACCCGTTACCGGTTTGCACTCCAGGCCGCCCACCTGCTGGAAATAGGTAAACTGTGTCACCTCCATGCCGTTGAGCCACACCTCCCAGCCCAGCCCCCAGGCACCCAGAGTGGGGGACTCCCAGTTATCCTCCACAAAACGGATGTCGTGTTCCAGCGGGTTCAACCCGAGCATTTTCAGTGAGCCCAAGTACAGCTCCTGAATCTCCAATGGTGAGGGTTTGATCACCACCTGAAACTGATAATAGTGCTGCAAGCGATTCGGGTTCTCTCCATAACGGCCATCGGTGGGCCGACGCGAAGGCTGCACATACGCCGCAGCCCAGGGTTCGGGGCCAATGGCGCGCAGGAATGTCGCGGGGTGAAACGTGCCTGCGCCTACCTCCATATCCAATGGCTGCAAAATCACGCAGCCTCGCTCGGCCCAGTATTGTTGCAGGGCAAGGATCAGCCCCTGAAAGGTTGAGGCATCAGGGGTATTCGTATTTTGTTTCGACATGTTTCGCAGTTCTTTGTGTGATTCGCGCCAGACGTGGAAAAACCGCGCCGGAAAAGCCAGTGATTATACCCGCTGGTCCGCATGGCGGGAAACGCTTCGTGCTTGCAGTGCAAATGTTGTTTGCCTCAGCCTGTGGGATATCATCTGTGATGTACATAAACATACAGAGCCCCTATTGATCTGCCCGGGTAGAGCCTGGCCTGACGGTTGTGGTGCCAAAAGGGGAGGTGTATTCCCCGTCTGAAATAAGGGGTAAATTCAATTGCCACCTTTATGACCCCCCGAGCGTGTATTTGGCTGGCATGCACTTGAAGTGTATTGCTGCTAACAGGAGAATAGGGGGAAATACACGATGCGTGTCATCGCAGGGTTATTTCCCTGCTCATTAAACCGGATGGAGCCCGGATAGTTAAACAGTCAACGGGAAAAGGAATCACCCATGAATATACTTATTGCGGAAGATGCACCCATTCTTCAGTCATTAAACATCAGACTGATGGAGCATTGGGGGTACGATTTTGATATCGCCTCAAACGGAAAGGAAGCAGTGGAATATGCTTTAAAAAATGATGGAAAATATGATCTCGGCCTGATGGATATCGAAATGCCGATAATGAATGGTATGGAAGCCACTCAGCGTATCCGGCAGGAAACAAAATATTTTCCCATCATCGCCTATACTTCAAACCCGTCTCACCGAAGACAATGTCTTGAATACGGGTGTGATGCGTTTGTCGAAAAACCAATGATGCCTGGCAGACTTTACAAAAAAATAAAAGAATTAACCGTAAAATCGCTTCTTTTATGCATCGAAAAGAACAATATATCAATAAAACAGGTGACGCCTATGAGTTCAGATGAGTTGGAAGAATTGAGGAAGCTGGAGAAACAGGGATTGGCCAAATTCAGTCTCATTGGTACCGAATATAAGTTTCTGGTTCACAAAAACATACAGAATAAACTGTCACATGACTTTATTGCGGAGAAAAAACTGCTGTCTGAATTCATTGATCGTTCGCCTGACAGCCCGGGAATAATTCATGTCTACGCATCAAACTTGCATGCCAATAAAAAATTCATATCAACAGAATTGCTTAATCAATTGATACCCGAAGAAGATAAAAAAATGGAACAATTTACTGACAAAGTGGTGCGCGCCCCTCTCAGTTAAAAAAACGCCCCCTTTCATGCGAAAGGGGGCGTTTGTTTTATTTTACGGCACAGGCAGCAAATTAACGGCTGCTTTCCCGCTGACTAAAAATCAGCAGGAGTAGTACATATCAAACTCAACCGGATGCGTGCTCATGCGCAGGCGGGTAATTTCTTCCATTTTCAGGTCGATGAAGGCGCTGATCATGTCGTCTGTAAACACACCACCTGCGGTAAGGAAGCCGCGGTCAGCATCCAGTTCTTCCAGAGCCTGATCAAAAGAATGACAAACTTGTGGAATTTCAGCCGCCTCTTCGGCAGGCAGGTCGTACAAGTCCTTATCCATGGCTTCACCAGGGTGAGTCTTGTTTTGAATACCGTCCAGACCCGCCATCATCATGGCGGCGAAGGCCAGATAAGGATTGGCGGTGGGGTCGGGGAAGCGCAGTTCAATACGACGGCCCTTGGGGTTGCTCACAAACGGAATGCGGATGGATGCAGAACGGTTGCGCGCGGAATAGGCCAGCATCACGGGAGCTTCAAAGCCGGGTACCAGACGCTTGTAGCTGTTGGTTGATGCATTGGTGAAGGCATTCAGTGCGCGCGCGTGTTTGATGATGCCGCCAATGTAGAACAATGCGGTTTCGGACAGACCGCCGTATTCGTCACCGGCAAATAAGTTATCGCCACCTTTGAACAGCGACATGTGTACATGCATGCCGGAGCCATTGTCGCCTACCAGTGGTTTTGGCATGAAGGTAGCAGTTTTTCCATAGGCGTGGGCCACATTGTGTGTGCAGTATTTCTGGATTTGCACCCAGTCGGCACGTTGGGTCAGGGTGGCGAATTTGGTACCGATTTCGCACTGGCCAGCGGTTGCCACTTCGTGGTGATGCACTTCAACGGGAACACCCATTTCTTCCATGGCCAGACACATGGCGGCACGGATATCGTGCAGGCTGTCCACAGGTGGTACGGGGAAATAACCCCCTTTTACGCCGGGACGGTGGCCAATATTACCGTCTTCATAAACCTTTTCGGAATTCCACTCGGATTCTTCGGAGTCAATTTTGTAAAAGCTGCCGGACATGGTGGTGCCCCAGCGCACGTCATCGAGAATGAAGAATTCAGGCTCCGGGCCAAAGTAGGCTGCATCGGCAATACCCGTACTTTTCAAGTAGGCTTCAGCGCGGTTGGCAACAGAGCGGGGGTCACGTTCGTAACCCTGGCCGGTGGATGGCTCAACAATGTTACAGGTGATGTTCAGCATGGATTCGTCAGAGAACAGATCCATCACAGCGGTGGAGGTGTCAGGCATGAGAATCATGTCGGATTCGTTGATACCCTTCCAGCCTTCGATGGAGGAACCGTCAAACATCTTGCCTTCGGTGAAGACATCTTCGTCCACGGTGCTGGAAGGTACGGTGACATGCTGTTCCTTTCCGTGGGTGTCGGTGAAGCGGAAATCAACAAACTTCGCTTCGTTGTCTTTGATCATATTCAATACGTCTTGTGCAGACATGATGGACTCTCCTGATTGCTTATTTTAGTAATACTGACTAAGTGAATGATTATTTAAGAATATCCTGGCCTGGCTTTTTTCAGGCTTCTCTACTCTTTTTTTATTTTAATTTTCGATTCGTACGGTTCTGCTCAATAGTGCTGCCAAGCATGAAATATGCCACTGCTCCCTGCAAGGCATTGCCGCGTCCTGTTTCTGTAAAACTGTCACGATAACGACAGGTTATGCGGGAAACCTACCTTACCCGCATTTTTGTCCCACGGAAACCGTGACACCACCATCGCACAGTAGTGGTGCGCAAAGATGCCTGGCGCACGATAGTTGTGCGCTTTATCGCCACTGTTTCAGTGAAAGCGCACCACAACGTCGGCAATATGATCCATACCGGGTTGCTCTGTTGCCTGCTGGCGCAATGCGTGTGCTGCGGCCTGTGCTGCATTCATATCTGTCATGCGGGACAGCGGCAATAATACCTCCACATGAATTTTCCCGTCCAGATAGTGCAGCACCGTTTCTTCTTCTTCGATGTATTGGGCCGCTTCAATACTGGCCCAGCGCTGCTGGAGCCGGGCCAGTATCTCGTTGCGTAGCGGCAATCCGCTGCTGGGGGCTGCTTGTTCATCATCTTCCGGGTCAATATGCACCATCACATCAGTCACCGCATTCACATCACGCATGATTTGTGCGCGCACGGTCTCGCTGATGCGATGTCCTTCGGAAACACTGATGCGCGGGTTTACTAAAATGTGTACATCCACCAGACCGCTGTCACCCATGCGCCGGGTACGCAGCATGTGCAGCGCCTGTACGCCGTCCACGGATTGAATCGCATGGCGAATCTGTGCGACCTGGTCTGGCTCCATGGCGGTGTCGATGAGTTCCTGGGCGCTGTGCCAGGCCAGCTTGCCGCCAATCCAGGCCACCATTAACGCCACACCGATGGCGGCGACGGCATCCAGGTAATGCAGTCCGCTCATGCTGCCCAGTATGCCGATGACCACAATGACTGAAGAAATGGCATCCGAGCGACTGTGCCAGGCATTGGCACGCAGCAGGCTGGAATTCCATTTTTTCGCAACGCGCAGGGTGTACTGGTAAATGGCTTCTTTGGAAACAATTGAAATACTGGCGACCACCAGCGCCAGCCAGCCAGGATGCATGAGCAGTTCAGGGTGTCGCAGGCGTAACAGGGCATCCCAGGCGATGCCGATGGCGATGCCGATCAGCGCTACGCCGAGCGTGATGGTGGCCAGGGTTTCGATACGGGCGTGGCCATAGGGGTGTTTTTCATCGGCCTCGCGGGAGCCGTGTTTCATGGCGAACAGTACCACACCGTCCGTAGCGAGATCGGATAGCGAATGTATGCCGTCGGCGATCAAGGCCTGGGAGCTGCCGATATAACCCGCCACAATCTTTGCCACGCCCAGCAGTAAATCCACTGCCGAACCGATCAGAGTGACTTTGCGAGCCGCTTTATAACGCGCATCGTGATAACCGTTTCCGTTGGTCTCGATGCCGGGCGGGTGGTGGCTGTGACTCATTAGCCGGAAGGGGTGCCGACGCGCACACTGATTATCAGCTCGCCATCCAGCTCCTGTGTGCCGATAATTTCGTGGCCATGGATGCGGCACCAGGCCGGGATATCGTGGAGCGCGCCAGGATCAGTGCAGAGCACGTCCACGGTGTCACCCGCAGGCAGTTTGGCCACGAAATTTTGTGTACGGATCACCGGCATGGGACAGAGCATGCGGCGGGCATCAAGCTGGTGATGGCTCATAAATACCACTCCACAGGGATTTCTTCGTTAGTGAGCGGCGTCACATCCAGTTCACGTTTAGCCGCACCTTTTTCGTGCAGTTCAACGCGCACCGTTTCCGCCATTTTACCCTGACTGAAGCGGGCCGCCAGTTGTGCCGCCAATTGCAGATCATCGTCATTGGCTTCGCCATCCAGCAATACCAGCGGGCCGGGATGGCTGGTGGTATACAGGTGAGTGAACTGCTTGCGGTAGCCTTCGAGAAAGCGGTTTTCGCCTTCCTCGCGTCCAACGATAATCTTGAAATGCGGTCGTGGGCGCAAGTGACGTCCCACCTTGAGCAACATAATGTCATCGAGTTCGTAGCGACGCTCGCCGCGTGCGGACCACAAATCGGCCAGTTTGCCGGAATAGGCCGCATCGGTGAGAAAGCAGCAGCCGCCGGAAGGCTGGGCAAAATCTGATATGCCCATCTTTTCGGCCAGGGCGATTTGCGGTTTGCGGCCACGGCCATTGAAATCGAACAATTTTTCACGGTCCACCCAGCCCTCTCGCTCGGGCAGGGTGGCGGGCAGAATTTTGGCGCACAATGGACGCAGCAGGCGGTCTTCAGCCCCGGATTCACGCTGGATCACCGGCATGGTATCGCGCCGCTGTGACATGGGCCGCTGGCCGACTACTTCACCGGTGATGATGAAATCAAAGTTGTGTTCTTCAATCCACTCATGCGCCTTGCGCACCATAAAACACTTGCAGTCCAGGCAGGGGTTCATGTTGCTGCCGTAGCCGTGTTTGGGATTGATCACCACATCTTTGTATTCATCGATAACATCAATGATATGCAGTTTGATGCCCAGCTGCTCCGCCACCCACAGGGCATTGTTGCGCTTGGGCTTTGCCTTGTCTTTTTTGCGAATTGCGTGAGTATGGCCCTCCACGCAAAATCCGGTATAAAAATTAATGCCTTCCACATGAATGCCCTGCTCTAGCATGGCCTGGGTGGCCAGCATGGAGTCGAGCCCTCCGGAAATCAGGGAAACGGCTTTACGTTGTCGGGATAGTGGCTGGGGCATGGGATACGTCGCATCGGAAACGGGTTCGGAAAAAGGTCGGTGATTATAGCTGAAAATGGCTGTCCTGGTCTTGTCTTCGCTGTTTGCTGACGATGAACGTACTTGTGAGGGCTAACTTTGTTAGAATTCGGCCTTCAACTAAACCCAGCAAACTACAAGTGAATACTATGTCTGAGCAAAACACTCTCAACGCCATTCAACAAATCAAAAAAACCCTGGAAAATTTTATGGTCAGTATCGGTATTCTTTCCGGCATGATTTTGCTGGTTTATTTTTTCACCTATGGCGCACTGGTGGATTCTGTTGGCAGTTTTCTTCTTTGGTTTGAAGTGGTCACCAGTATTATGGTGCTTTTTGTGTTGCTGTTTCTCAGGCGGGTATGTTTCTTTTTGACACGACTGAAGTTGGGGCGGCGGGCGGATTGCTCGGCGGTTTTAAAAAAGTTGGAACTCGCTGATCTGGCGCTGGATGATAATGCCTTGTTGACCAGGCTGACCGGCAGTTATGTGAATGACTCAACATCGTAATCAAACAAGTGCGGTTTTTGACAGGCAGAAGATTTATTGCCTCCCTCCAGAGAAGCGAATGCAATCAGTGTCGCCGCGTTGACTGATCCTGTTTGCTGACAGGTACGGGTTGCCCGTTACTCACATCCCGCAATCGTTGCCGCGCCTGCGTGCTGTTGGTGTGTTGCCAGAGTTCATGTGCAGTGAGTGGGTCCAGCAGCGGTTGTGAATCGCCCATGTTACGAATCGTTTGTAACACATCCATAGCCGGAACAAATCCTTCGTACAAATGTTCGTAGAGCTGGCCTTGCCGGTGTGCTGTGTTGTGGTGTAACTGGTAATAGGCACCAATACCAAGGTCAACGTAATAATTCACACTGACACGGCGACGACGGGCGCGTTGTGGAAAAAACCCGGCATGCAGCAGACAAATGTCGCCTACGTCGCGCAGTTTGCCAATTTGCCGTTGTCCGGCGATGCGAAAACTTTTGAGATAATCCAGCGCGAGAACACGACTGGTCATTTCCGGTCTGTTGAGAAAACGTTGCAGCAGAAATACCAGATAACTTTGCAGTTCTTCATTCAGGCTGCGTTGTGCCTGCTGTTCTGCCTCACACACCAGTTTGTGCCAGTGCGCGGTGGATGTGGGTTGCAAATCAAGGTTACGCATACACATCTCCTGTGACTACCCTTGTTACCAAAGGCTATCGGCGTGCAATGACGAGGGCTTGAGCCTTCGTTATTCGTAGCACTCAGGATAACGTCAGCGGATTTTTTCTTCAGTACCCGCGATGAGTTCTCTGATATTGGATCGATGACGCCATATCAGCATGATACTGAGGACAATGGCGAGCGCAATGAAAGCGGGTTGCGGTGCAAGCAGCCACATATAAAACGGCAAAAGAACAGCGGCAATCAGTGCCGACAGTGATGAAATTTTGAACAGTTTGGTGAGTAATAACCAGGTGCCCAACACGGCTAAACCCACCGGCCATGCCAGGGCAATCAGCACACCAAAGGCTGTAGCAACACCTTTGCCGCCGCGAAAACCAAAGAATACCGGGTAGAGGTGGCCCAGGAATGCAGCCAGTGCAACGAGTGCCAGAATATGTGGTGGTGCTTCCATCCATTGTGCGATCAGCACGGGAATCACACCTTTTATGGCATCACCCAGCAGAGTGAAGGCGGCGGCCTTTTTTCCACCTACGCGCAGTACGTTGGTGGCCCCCGGGTTGTTGGAGCCCTGAGTGCGCGGGTCGGGTAGACCCATGAGTCTGCAAGTGATGATGGCGGCAGATAACGAACCCACAAGGTAGGCTGCGAAGATCATGATGGTGCTGAGCATGGTGCCATTATCGCGCATTTTTTGCGGTAAGTCGCTGTTGCTGGTCTGGTATTGCGCAAAACGGTATAGTTTTGTCTCATTTTATACTGGGGCTTTCTGCTGACAACTCTTATGGACATTATTTTCCTGCATGATCTTACTATCGAAACCATCATTGGTATTTACGACTGGGAGCGCAAAGAAAAACAGTCGATTATTCTTGATCTGGATATGGCGGCAGATATTCCCGCCGCTGCACGCACCGATGCTATTGAAGATACGCTTGATTACAAAGCGGTGGCCAAGCGGCTTATCGAATTTGTGGGTGATAGTCAGTTCCAGTTGGTGGAGACCCTGGCTGAGCGGGTGGCGGAAATTGTGCTCAATGAGTTTGATGTGAAGTGGGTACGTTTGCGTGTCAACAAAAAAGGCGCGGTACGTTATGCCGGGGATGTGGGTGTCATTATTGAAAGAGCTGCAAGAGACTGATATGCCAAGAGTATTTGTTGGCATCGGTAGTAATATTGACCGTGAGCGCAGCGTGCGGGCAGGCGCAGAAAGTTTGCGTCGCCACTATTGTGATGTGCAATTTTCATCGGTGTATGAAAGTGAGGCGGTCGGGTTTGAAGGAGATGCCTTTTACAATCTGGTGGCAGCATTTGATACCGATGACAGCATTGAACAGGTCGTTGCCTGTCTGGCGCACATTGAAGACCTGAATGGCCGGGTACGCAGTGGTGAGCGTTTTACCGCACGAACGCTGGATCTGGATTTGCTGCTCTACGGTCATGAAATCATTGCCACGGAAAATTACCATGTGCCACGCGATGAAATTCTTCGTTATGCTTTTGTGCTGTGGCCGCTGGCGGAGATGGTGCCGGATGATATACACCCGGAAATTGGTGAACGCTATTCTGTTTTGTGGGAAAAATTCGACAAAAGAAATCAGCTGTTGAGGCCGATACTTTTTAAATGGTAGGTTTTCTATCGATGCAGGGTATTCAGGGATTGAACGATTGTGAGTGATAACCACACAACGGCACATACAGCATCAATGAACGATACACCCAGTCCTTTTTCCGAGCCCGGTGCAGATGGCTTTAAGCCGCTGATCCTTATTGTCGATGATTCGCCCACGATTCGTCTGTCGTTAAGCCGCGCCCTGCAAGATGAATTTACACCGGTGGAAGCGGTGGATGGCGAGCAGGCCTGGGAGTTTATCAGTGGTGACGACCGGATTGAAGTGGTGATTACTGATTTGTCCATGCCCAGACTGGACGGTCTCGGCCTGGTTAAGCGCATGCGTGACAGTGTGGTGATGCGGGTACGCAATATGCCAGTGATCATGGTCACTGGTGATGATGACACTGAGGCGCGTGAGGCCTCTTTTATGGCGGGTGCCAACGATTTTGTCGCCAAAACCAGTGACCGGGTCGAGTTGCTTGCCCGCTTACGCGCCCATCGCAAGTTGGCGGTGACCCTGCGCGAGCTGGAAGAGAGTCAGCGTGAGTTGCGCGAACAGGCGAACACCGATCCCTTGACCCATTTGGCCAATCGGCGGTTTTTCAGCCACATCGCCAACAAAGAGTTGTCACTCATGCGTCGGCAAAAAGAATATTTTGCCGTATTGATGATGGACATTGACCATTTCAAACACACCAACGACACTTTTGGCCATGCTGCGGGCGATTATGTGCTGGTGCAGGTGGCACAGGTTTTGTCGGGTAATGTGCGTGAAGAGGATACGCTGGCGCGGATAGGGGGCGAGGAATTTGTGGTGAGTTCACCGTATACCAGCCGGTTGGCCGCTATTGTGCTGGCTGAACGTTTGCGTAAAGCGGTGGAGTCGCTGGAGGTTCAATTTGAGGGCAACCGGATTCCCGTCACCATCAGCATTGGTATTGCCATGCAGCCACAGGATGGCGATGTGTTGGATACCTTGTTGGCGGTTGCCGATGAGCGCTTGTATGCCGCCAAAAATGCAGGCCGTAACCGTTTTTGTGCCGCCAGCAAACATCAGGGTGAGCTGGCCGTGGATGTGGAGAAAGTTTGTCCAAAGCTGGATGAGGCCGTGGGTATGATCAAACACGGTAATCTGCATCGGCTGATACCGCATATCCCCACATTGCTGGAGGAGCTGATTCCCTTGTTTGAGCTGGTTAACGAAGAGTCGCCAGCACGCATTGATGTGGATCAGGTGCGCGCGGCAATTGTTGAGTTGAAAGCCAAAGATGGACATTAATACTGCCTAATTCGCATCCATTTTTTCCCACACCAGAATATTATTATGCGCAGGCATCACATGTGTCGCAATGCGTGAAAGGCCAGCGTTTTCCGCCAGTTTATCCAGCTCACCCTGATCCCGGATGCCACTCTTGGGGTTGTGTGATTTTAACCACTGTTCAAAACGGGCATTGCTTTCCGAAGTGAACTGTCCATTGATATTGAATGGCCCATAAAGGCAAAAGCGTCCACCGCAGGACAATACCTGGCCGATGCCTGCAAACATTTTTATCACCTCCGGCCAGCCCATGATGTGTACGGTATTGGCGCTGAACACAGCATCGAAAGTCATGTTTGGCCAGTGGTCTGTTGTGACGTTCAGGTTTAATGGAGGGTACACATTGTCCGGGCCTTCGTCGCTGATCCAGGCGTGGATGCCGGGGTGGTGTTTATCCACATCGCTGGTCTGCCAGATGAGATGGGGCAGTGCGCGGGCAAAAAACACCGCGTGCTGGCCAGTGCCGCTGCCGATTTCCAGTACGCGGTGCATTGCAGCAAATTCTTGCAGTAACACTTCAAGAATAGCGTGCTGGTTTTGCACGCAGGATTCGGAGAAAGGTTTCAAGATGATTTTCCCGGTGTGTTATCAGGGGGCGCTTGGTTTGACGTAGATCTTAACCCAAGGTTAACTGTTGAGTGAACGTCCGCCATCCACCGTAATTACCTGCCCGCTGGTGTAGTCAGCATCACGAATCAAAAACAGTGCGGCGCGGGCGATATCTTC
>JALSGT010000022.1 GCA_026982555.1 Chromatiales bacterium | reverse complement strand
ATGAGTGCCGAGTTTTATTGTCCGGCGCACGATTGAAAAAATAAACCGGTCAATACCCTGCTCATCACTGTTGCGGGTCATGTGCGCAATATTTATTCCTGCTTGTCCCACGGCAAGCACGGCGGCATAAAGACGACGTTCAAGTTTTTCACAGGCATGGGCAATAACAAATACTGGGCGAACACACAGCCTGTCAAAGCCACCGGCAAGACTAAAGCCCTGATTGGCTTTTTCCAGCAACGGCCCCATTAACATGCGCACGGGAATAAACCAGCCCAGTAATAATCCCGCAAGTGCGGCAACTAACCCCAGTACAACGGCCAGTCTATTACCGGGCAATGGCGTGGCAATGAATGTTTCAATGGACGGAAACAATGCACCCAGCACAATCACCAGTGCCACCAGTCCGCCGAAACCAATACTCATTTGCTTCAAGCCGACAAGTGTTTTCTTCCGGGCGCTGCCTTGCCATAAAATTCGCAGCATACGTGCCATATAGGCACCGGTCAGCACGGTGCCCGCCAGTGCCAGTGGCGCAAATAACCAGGCGTTGCTGGCCGCCATGGTGGCGGCAATAATGGTGTCTTTGGAAAAGAATCCACTCAGGGGCGGTATGCCTGCCAATGCCAGCGCAGCAATGGCAAAACCGATAAAGATACGTGGCTGGTCCCGGGCAACCCCGGCCAGATCACTCAGCGCGGTGCTGCCCCGGCTGTGTTGAAAGACACCGGCACCCAGAAACAACGAACTCTTGATGGCGGCATGGGCGATTAAATGCAGCAATGCCGCCAGGGGAACACCGGCACCCACGGCCAGAAACATTAAGCCGTATTGACTGGAAGTAGACGCTGCCAGCAATCGTTTAAGATCGGATTCACCCAGCGCCATCAAACCGGTAACCAGGGCGGTCACCCCTCCCACAACACCGATAACGGCCAGGGTTTCCGGTGGCAGCATCGGTGCCGTGCGAATCAGTAAAATGGCACCGGCGGCCACCAGTGTTGCTGAATGTAATAATGCCGATACCGGGGTAGGCCCGGCCATGGCACCTTGCAGCCAGTCATGTAACGGGGTTTGTGCGGATTTCCCCATGGCGGCAATTAACAAAAAGAGCCCGGCGACAATCGCTATGCTGCCATCGGTATTCAGCGTCGTGGCAATGTCGCTACTGCCTGCGCTGGCGATCAGCATGAATGCGGCAATATACAGCCCGAGATCGGCACTGCGGGTTACCAGAAATGCACGGGTGGCGGCCGTTTTCACGCCCGGTTTTTCATACCAGAAACCAATCAGCAAATAGCTGCTTAAACCGATCAGCTCCCAGGCGGACAATAACAGAATCCAGTCACCGGCAAGGACCAGTGTTTGCATGGCGGCAATGAATAAAAGCAGGGTGGCAAAAAAGCGGTTTTTTTCCTTGTCCTTTGCCATGTACCCTGTTGCATAGATCAGTACCAGTGTGCTGACAACAGCAACCATGGTTGAAAGCAGAGCGGTCAGGGGCGTTGCGACAAGGCGCAGCGGCATGTTTGGCAGGCCGGGTAAAATCAGTTCGCTACCGGAGCCGAACAATAAACCCAGGCTGCTCAAAAAACTGATCCCTGCGGCAGACAGGGCCAGTTCACGGGACCGTTTTCGCCAACATAAAATAACGACTGCGGCCAGCAACGGTACAAGAATCACCAGACCGATAAATGTCACTCTTTCAACTCCGCCGCTTCTTCCATTTCAACGGAGCCTTTGCTGCGAAAGCGTGCAATGGCAACACCAAAACCCACGGCCATTTCCAGTGCCATCACGGTCATCACAATCAACACAAACATTTGTCCGGACATGGCGTCGGGGTGCAGGTAACGCCAGAATGCCACGAGATTAATCAGGGCACCGGCAAGAATCAGTTCCACGCCCATCATGATCATCACCAGATTGGTTTGTGACAGGGCACCATAAATGCCGACACCAAACAAAGCGGCACCGGTGATCAGCGCCCAGACAAGTTCAACGCTCATTTATACCCGGTCCTTTTTATGTTTTATGGCCGATAATGGCAGCGGCTGAATGGCGACCGAGGTTGCGGCAATCATTGCGGTGAGAATGGTCACCCCTGCCATTTCAAACACCAGCATCGAGCGGCCCAGTAATTCAAGGCCCAGTGCTTTTGTCTGTTGCGCCGTGTCGGCAACCGTCGTTGCCACCGGTCCCCAGTCGATAAAGACAGCAATGGCCACTGCGCCCACAAAGGACACCAGACCGACAATCAATGACAGGCGTTTCTGGTGTGTCATTTCCATTTTCCCCATGCCGCCGGGGTCCATCATAAACATCACCATAAAAAACGCCATGATGCTCATTTCTGTTGCCATCATCATGATTTGCAACACACCCAGAAATTCTGCCTGCATGGTCAGAAACATGGCACCGAGGGCCGTCTGGGAAAATAACAGGGCAATGGCCGAGCGCACCATGGAAAAGGTGCGAAAAACCACAATACCAAACCAGACGGCGGCCACACCAAAAAAACCGATAAAAATGGACTGGCCGGTAATCACGGGATCACCACCAGAAGAATACCCACCATAAAAATATTCAGCAGTGCCAGGGGAATGCCCAGCTTCCAGCACCAGGCAAGCAAATGTGCTTCTCGAATGCGCGGAACATATCGGCCAATCAGCAACATCACGGCGGTCACCAGTAAAATTTTAACCGCGCTCCATAGCCAGGGTGCAAGCCACGGTCCCTGCCACCCTCCGAGGTAAAAAGTGACCGTTGCCGCAGCCAGGGTAATCACCAGCACCATTCGCCCAAGTCGAAAAACCGCCAGACGAACGCCGCTGTATTCCGCTTCAACCCCTCCGGCCAGTTCGCCTTTTGCGGTGGGTAAATCAAACGGCGGTAAAAAGGCCAACCCCATGGCGGCAACAAAAAACAGAATAAACCCCAGCGGTTGATAAACGATATTCCACAAACCCGCCTGGGAAACCACGATGTCGGTGGTGGCCAGTGATTCGGCACGCATCGCAACCGCCGTAATCGGCATCACAATCAACATGGCATAGGCCACCAGCTGTCCGAGAAAGCGCCAGCCTCCGATCATGGCATAGGCGCCGTTTGGCCCCCAGCCCGCCATGATCAACGCCACCAGCACGTAAGCCAGGGCCGCGTTGAGAAACAGCGCACCGGTGGCCAGATCCGTGATGATCAGATCAGGAGACAAGGGGATGACCGCAGCCGCAAGCAGAGCCGCTACCAACAAGACAACCGGGCCGACTTCAAAAAAAAGCAGGTCGGGCTTGCGTGGGATATTGGATTCACGCCCCAGCAGGGCCATGGCGGAATACGCAGGGGCTGCCAGCCGAAAACGCCCGCTGGTTATCCATGCCTCAAGCACTGCGACACAATAAACACCCACGGCAAGCAACAACAATACCAGCAGTGTTGTCATTGTCGTATTTCCCAAGGGGATAAATCCAATGAACCCACAGCAACCAGCGCATCACCCAGTTCCTGTTGCCCGGTGAGTGTTTCTATCAGGCCAAGGTGATGTACTGAGGGTGCATCCAGTTGCACGGATGTGACAAAGCCCTTGTCCATTGATAGCTCAAGAACGGTTTTGCCGCGTGGTGCCTCTATTTGCGACTTGCCGGTACCGGATACCTCATCCAGGTTAATCATTTCCGGCAAGGCGATAGCACCCGCTGCTTCAATCAACGCCAGACTCTGCTCCATTTCATCAAGGCGAACCTGCAAACGCGCCCATGCATCGCCTTCTTTTCGTCTGATGGCTTTAAAGCCCAGTGAACGATAAAGAGTGTCATGACTTCGCGCATCATTATCAATGCCTGTGGCACGGGCCACCACCCCGCACAATCCGTCACTTTCCCGCAGCTGACCAATGCCTGAGGTGCGCGGTTTTAGCAGAGGTGTCTTTCGAATACGTTTTATCAGCTTTTGTATGTCCGGCGTGAGTGCATCAATGTGTTTGATGTCGGCATCCGAAAATTTCAGTTGCAACACACCGGCGCTGCGTGCCAGCCAGGCAAACCCGGTTTGTTGTGCAAACAACACCAGCCCGTTTAAGTGACTGACAATCCGTTCCCGTTCCAGAGCACCAATACGTGCCTTTGCCGTATGCGCATCAATTTCGACACCGGCTGCATTTTCCATTGCCTGACAGATCAGCAACCGGGATGAAACAGGTGTTAACGGATCAAGGCTCAAAAAATGTTTCACAAAACAACCGGCATGCATGGGTGAATGCTCAAGCAGTTTGGTCTCTGCATTAATGGAATGTACGTGTGACCCTGCCACAGTGTCTCCATCCAGTGAAAACACAAGTTGCAGGCCACTGGGTAATCCGGGGAAAAATGGCCCAAAGGGAACATCGATCCATTCCATTGGTAAATCATCACTGCTACGCGGTAAATTTTTGGTTACGTCAACCATGGACATGAAACCCGATTCATCATGGTTCATCTGACTGTGGTCTTCCTTGTCCATGCCTTCATGTTCATGAGTTGATGGACGGTGCTTTTCCCCGGCTGTTTTTTCTCGCGGCTCCAGATGCATCCCGCATTTGGGACAGTCTCCCGGCTCGTTCTGCACAACTTCGGGATGCATGGGACACACATATTCCAGTGCGGCTTCCTGATGGGCGTGATGATGCTCATCTTTTTCAGACGGTGATCCATGATGCATGTGCTGGTGATCGTGTTTTTCACTCGCCGTTTTTTCTCGCGGCTCCAGATGCATTCCGCATTTGGGGCAATCTCCCGGCTCGTTCTGCACAACTTCGGGATGCATGGGGCACACATATTCCAGTGCGGCTTCCTGATGGGCGTGATGATGCTCATCTTTTTCAGTCGCTGATCCGTGATGCATGTGCTGGTGATCGTGTTTTTCACTCACCGTTTTTTCTCGCGGCTCCAGATACATCCCGCATTTGGGGCAGTCTCCCGGTTCGTTCTGCACAACCTCGGGATGCATGGGGCACACATATTCCAGTGCAGCTTCCTCATGGGCGTGGTGATGCTCATCTTTTTCAGTCGCTGATCCGTGATGCATATGCTGGTGATCGTGTTTT
>JALSGT010000021.1 GCA_026982555.1 Chromatiales bacterium | reverse complement strand
CATGTCAAGGCGGGTCATGGAAATATGCACTGGCAACATCCAGTACGCTTGAATCAGGCTGATGAGCAGTGCCACAGACACCACAAAGGGCACGGTGAACATGAATTTTCCGACGATGCCTGGCATCAACATTAACGGCAGAAAGGCCGCCATGGTGGTGGTCACCGAGGCGGTTACCGGAGTAAAGACTTCTTTCAGGGCATCAATGGCCGCCTGCATACTTTGTGCGCCGCGCTGAATGCGGTAATAAATGGCTTCCACCACCACTACCGCATCGTCTACCAGCATGCCAAGCACAATGACGACACCGAGCAGGATATTCTGGTTCAGTGTTTGCCCGGTGGCACTGAGTAACCAAAAGGTACCGGCCAGGGTGAAAGGAATACCGATGCCGATAAAAAAAGCGATATGTGCGCCAAGGAATATCCAGGTAATTAATGCCACCAGCAGCAGGCCGAGCAAGGCATTGCCCTGCATAATACTGATGGCCTCACGGGTACTTTCGGTCTGGTCATCCAGTAACGTGAGTTTTAAACCCGTTGCGGACAGTACGGTGTTTTTTTGTTCAAGGTACTGGTTGATCTGTGCAACCAGATCAAGAATATTGGCTGTAGCCTGTTTGGTTACTGCAAAAGTGACACCGGGCTGGTTGTTGAAACGTGATAATTTGTTGAATTTATCGTGGCTCCAGCTGACCTCGGCCACATCACCGATAACAATGTTTTGTTCGGTATCGGTAATGGGCAGGCTCGCCAGATAACCGGGGTCGGCATCAGTACCGACGACACGCACAACCCATGATTGTTGGCCAATCTGCATATCACCTGCAACCACGTCACGAAAATAACGGCGTACTGTGTTGGCAAGTTGTGTGGGAGAAATACCTCTTTCACGCAAGGCAGACGGGTCAAAGGCGACTTTTAGCTCGGGGTCGGTTAACCCGGCTTCAATGACATTGTTGACGCCGTTAATACGTTCCAGGTCTTTGCGCACATTAAACGCGGTTTTGCGTAACAATTCATCGTTGGCTTCGCCGGTGAGAATGAGCGTGGCGGTGGGGAAGTTATTGGACGTGGTAATTTCCAGTATCACCGGATCGATGGCCTCATCCGGCAACTCTGCATTGGCTTTGTTTTGAATTTCGCGGCGCAAATCATTAATGCGTTTGTCGAACAGGCGTTCGCTGATGTCTTCAAAGCGCACCAGAATATCGGCAATCCCTTCGCGGCTGGTGCTGGAAACAAACTTGATGTCCTGTACTTTGCGAATGGCATCTTCCAGGGGATCAGTGATCAGTTTTTCCACATCTTCTGTTGACGCACCCGGTAACAGGGTGATGATACTGATCCAGTTGAAATTGACTTCCGGGTCTTGTGCGCGGGGTAACTGAAGATAACTGAGTGTGCCAATCAATAACACCACCACAAACGTGGTGTTAGCTAATACATGATTGCTCAGAAAGGATTTAAGCCACATTGTTTGTTTTGCCTGTTTATTTTCCATTCTGCCGGGCTCCGGTTATTCGCAGGAACTCGTTACTGAATTTGGAAAGCAGATAAAAATGCTGGAGATAATAGCGTGTGTGTTTGGGTAACACTACAGAATTGCTGGTAAAATGACCAAAGTGATTTCTGATACCAGCAAAAGCAGGCATTATTGTTGTTAACAAAAGGGGCTGATTGCGTGAAATTTTCCCCGCCTGATTTTTATGATGATCATTCGGTTAGCGCTCCATCTTGGGATCTCACGGGTGAACCGCATTGTTTACTTGCTGGCGGGAAAATTGTTGACGTTGCCTGTTATAACCGATTGGTTCAGGAGGTGTTGGCCGGAACGAACAAAATAGTAAGTCAACCCCGGCAAAATTGCCGCGCCGGTCCACATACCCAGATCAATCCAGGTGGGGTGTGTCTCCGCCACGGGCAACATAATGATTTCACGTACCACGACGACCAGTGCGACTTCGATAAATATAGCCACATCAATGGCACCTCCGCGTAAGTGATCAAGTTCCGTATTGATGAGTTCGACCATCGTCCAAAGCAGCAACAGAATGCCGAGGGCATGTAGAAATCCTTTTATCAACGAGTGGCTTTTAATGGCCAGATAGATATCGTAAAAGAAGAGCGCAGCAAGCAAAGCGGTCGCACTGACGAGTGCCAGACTGATCACGATATGCGTTAGATGATTCGTCCAGGTCAATAATTTTGTTGTGTGATCAGTGATTTTTTTCATGAGCGGAAAGTTGGCTGGTGCATGAGTACATAGAGTGTGGTCTGTAAGATGAGTTCCTTATTTTTTGTGTAGCAGCTGATCAAGTTCTTTGCTTATCTTGTTCCTCAGGATTTCCTGCTTTTTTTAGCAATCCCTGTTCACGCTGAATAAAGTCACGTTTGGTTATGCCGCGATAAACCAGCTCCACCAGCACACTGCCACCCAACACGATACACGTACCATAAAAACTGTTCCGGTCAGTGTGCCACTGATAATTCAGGAGCAGCAAAAATACCGCAGCGACCACCAGAAAACCCGTTACAATAATTAAAGGATTACCTCCGTACTGGTCTTTTAATTTCCAATGGGAATAAAGAACAAAAAGATAGATGACCATGAACACACCGCTGGTGATCGAGGCGATACCATTCAGGTTAAATGTGAGCGCAAAAACAATACCCAAGGCCGCTGTTAAATAAAGCCCCTCACCGGAGCCAAACCATAGCTTGCGATTGAACTCCTGCGGCAGTTCGCCATCTCGCGCCAGTGCATAGGCCACATTGGCACCACCAAATAACGTCGCGTTAAGCGCCGAAGCGATAGAAAACAAGGCACCCAGTGAAATCAGTAAAAATCCGGTTTGCCCGAGGAAGGGTTCAGCGGCAACGGCCAGTGCATTATCCTGCGCCTTTATCAGGTCAGGCAGTGTCAGGTTTCCTACTGCTACCAGCGATACCAGGATATAAACAGTGCTAACGATAAATATACTTAAATAAATAGCACGGGGAACATTTTTTTCCGGATTCTCCATATGTTCAGAAGCATTGGTGACCAGTCCAAAACCCATGTAGGAAAGGAAAAAAATAGCAATTGCATTGACGCTTCCAGTTACTGCTGAAGGTGTAAATGACGGTGTTACAAGAGAGGTCTTGATGCTCCATATACCCAGCACAACAAACAGAGCCAGGATAGAAAGCTTGATGACGACGATAATCAGCTCGGCTTTGCCCACGGCTGAAGAACCGAACATTCCCAGTGCCAGGAAGGCAAGCACAACACCCGTTTCAGTGATATCACTGCTCAATGTCGATGACTGGATGTGCAGCAATGGCAGCAAATAACTGGCAAAGCCTTTGGCAAACAGGGCGATGGAAACAACGTAGGTTAGCCAGAACAGGAAACTCAGGGCTCCGGTCAGCAAGCTGTCACCCATGCCTCTGAGAATAAATTCGATGGGCCCGGCATCAGAGATGATACGGCTGCCAAGCCTGGCATAGGAATAGGCAACCAGCAGGGCTACAGCGCCTGAAAGTACAAAGACCAGTGGCAGGTTTGGTCCGGCCAGACGTGCGCCCAGCCCAAAAATAGAGAAGATACTGGCACCCACCATAGTACCCACTGCCAGTGCGACCACCTGCCACAAACCCATCTTTTTAGTTTTGTCAGGACTTGCCGTCACAGCATTATTTTTATCGGCAGACATTTTTATCTCTATGTCGGGTGTATTGCTATGTGGACGTTCGGAATGTCACCGGGCTATATTTTGCTATTGTCCAGAACATAGGCTAATGCGGTGCGCAAGGTTTTCGAAAACCAGGCGCAGCCAGCGCAGTGGCGGGCAAAGAAAAAGTGACGACGGGCTTAACGATGCCAGTCAGAGAGTGATGCATGGGTTTCTTCATGTTTTTCCTCTACTTGCCCGGCGTATTTTCAGAGCTGATGTTATTCGTTTGTCGTGTTAGCCGTCTGCCACCCAGGTTACACATTGTCCTCTATAAGACGATGTTTTTATTGCAGCCATCCTTATTCAGCAGCCAGGATTACTGGTGCAACGGTCATCCGAAACGACTGATTTTGGCCGGCGGCATATTCATTCAGGTTTATGGTCTTTCCGCAGCAGCAATTTCAGCTCATTAATATCCTGCTTTAAATCTCGGATTTCTTTGCTTAGCTGATGATGTTCGGTGTGTACCACGTTTTCGATAGCCTTTTTATCCTGTTTGGTTTTTTTTGCCTGTACACTCTGCATTGCATCAACAATGATGGCGATAAATAAATTCAACATAGTAAAGGTGGCGATCAGAATAAAGGGAATAAAGAATGCCCATGCATAGGTGTGGGTTTCCATTACCGGCCTGACAATGCCCATGGACCAGCTCTCCAGTGTCATTATTTGAAACAAGGTATACATGGAACCACCTAATGAACCAAACCACTGGGGGTGATCACTGCCAAACAACTCTGTCGCCATTACCGAAAATACATAAAAAATAATGGACATCAAGCCAGCTACTGATGCGATGCCGGGAATCGCTCCCAACAATGCTTCGGCAACCACACGCAGTTGTGGAATGAGCGAAATAAGGCGCAACACACGCAGTATGCGCAATACACGCAGCACCTCAAGCGGTCCACTGGTGGGTACCAGGGCAATGGCGACAATCAGGAAGTCAAATATGTTCCATGAGCTGCTGAAAAACCGTCCTCTGAATGCGAAGAGTTTCGTGGCAATTTCAAGGACGAATACCACCAGCACGGCGTTGTCAAAAAGATTCAGCCAGTAGCCATATTTTGCCTCAAGCGCATCAGACGTTGCCATTCCCAGGCTGATGGCGTTCAACACAATCAAACCAATAATCAGATGCTGGACCGGTCTGGATTCAATCCATTCACCGGCTCGGGTGCGTAAAGATGTTTCAGAGTTCATAGTGGCCTTATTATCACAGAATTTTCATAATTATTTCAGGACTGCCGCCAAATATATATACCCATAGTATTTGGAATTTCATATACGTTCCTTAGTTGACCGCTTCAAGAATGTATTCACCTTTTGATCAATAGCTGGTTGGGTGGTTTTGGCGTACTTCACTGGTTGAAT
>JALSGT010000020.1 GCA_026982555.1 Chromatiales bacterium | reverse complement strand
GTATACGCCGACTCAACATCAGCCTGGACAGCCTGGATGCAAAACGCTTTCAGAAAATCACTGGCGGTAAACTGGAAAAAGTCATCGATGGATTAATGGCCGCCAAAACTGCTGGCTTCGCCCCCATCAAAATCAACATGGTGGTCATGAAGGATGTTAACGAAGATGAAGTTGAAGCCATGGTGGACTTTTGCATCAAGCACGATTTCACCCTGCGTTTCATCGAAACCATGCCCATGGGAGCCACCGGCCAGAATGCCGTTGACCATTATGTGGATTTGCAAACGGTACGCACCCGACTGGAACAACGTTTCGAGTTAACCCCCAGTGTCATGTCCGGCGGCGGGCCTGCACGTTACCTGCGGGTGGCAGACACGGACTTGCGCATTGGTTTTATCACACCCATTTCTCAACACTTTTGTGAAACCTGCAACCGGGTTCGGTTATCGGTAGATGGCACGCTTTATCTGTGCCTGGGGCAGGACAACAAATTTGAATTGCGCCCCTTGCTACGTGCAGGCATTTCCGATGGTGAATTACAGATGGCCATTCGACATGCCATCACATTAAAACCGGAACGCCATGAATTTAACGAAAAACCTTCACAAGTGGTTCGTTTTATGTCGGCAACAGGTGGATAAAGAGCGGACACACATACCCGTTCCCGATCATCACCTGGGATATATTCGGGCTTTATTCTGTGCTTGCAAATAGTCTATGACACTGTCAGCGGTTAGCGTAAAAACGGTTCCAATATCCATTCCTGCGCTTTTTAAACCTTTCGCAGTCCACTTATTGCACGTATTCATTAAAAAATAATCACCCTCACCAACATAAAACTGGCTATCACCATACAACCCTTTTTCAAGCTCGATTATTTCCTCTTTTTCGTTCCGGCGAAAACTGTTGGAAATATATGTTAAGAGCGAGGCATATTCCTCATCACTAAGATAAGCCGGTTCTATTTCACTGCCTGAAAAAAACCTGTGAGAGTTTCCCGATACAGCAACAACATGAACAACCGAGTCTGTTGGCCAGAATAGGGCTCTGAGAACCAGGCCAACGGTCATTTCCCTGGACTGGTAAAAACCTTTATCACCCCAGCCAAACTCAAGAAGCTCAGTATGACCAAACCGTTTTTCCAGTGAGGGCAGAAGGTGTTTAATTTTTTTTGACGGTATGACGAACCCCGTATGCCAATCATGACTGACGACATAAATTTTATTGGGTTTTTCTGAAGATATATTCTCAGCAGGCTTTATTACATGAGGCTTTGTTGAGCAGGCGACGCTCAACAACACTAAAACCCCAAGCATTAATTTTGAACAGCGTGTCATCTTTGTCACAAACATGCCGGTGATATTTTATATTGAAACTTTGTACTGCGCATCATATCCATTTTAATGCTGCTATGAAATGAAGAAGGGGGATTTCTGCAGGCACAAGAAAATGCTCTTGCTTTACAGCATTTTTAAATGCTGACTTGGTTAATACCGGTAGCTTCGAGCAGGCACTCAATAAGGAATAATAATCCCCATGACAGCCACTGGTGTTTTCCCAACAGCTGTGCAGATCAACCGTTTCTGAAAAACTGTCCCGGCACCCTCAGCTGAATGAGGTATTGGTATCAGGATGGCCCGGTCAACGGAGGAATCTAGGATTATGTCAAAAAGTATCGCAACGGTCCGGGTGATGCGCCACATAGGCATAGGCCGTATCATAAAGACGTTCTTTGCCGCGACGACTGCATTCCACATATACCATGTCCAGTGCCTCGCGGGAATCATCTGCGGCATCACCTACACCCGGCAGGGTTCGGCATACACAACGTTTCACAAACTTCATCAACGCCTTGTTCGACATATGGCGTAATGCGCGCTCCAGTTTTTCCAGTTTCATCATGATATCTCCATGTATGTTTGCTGCAATCCGTACTCTATAGACGTTATTTTCTAATATTCGGGTTCCGCTACCAGGACATCCTTTTCACCTTTTCTATCGGCTGATCATAAAGCCTGCGTATGACAGAAATGTGAACTTCATCACAAAATAATAGACAAAATATTTGTCGATTTATGCTTGCGAAGAGGCGAGAGTGCATTCACAATCCAGAGGAAAATGTTGATTAGTTTTATCGGTTTTTTTACATTTCCAACAACACACCCACAGGAGAACTTAGTCATGTATCAACAAAATATATTGAGCGGCATTTTGTTAGCAGGTGCTCTGTTCGCTTCCAGCGCAGCACTGGCTTGCGAATCCATGGGGCCAGCCACTCACATGGGCCAGCTCATGTCGGTAGATGCTGCCAAACACACTTTCACCATTCGTGATGCAGAGTCCAGCAGCCCCATTACCTTCATCGCCACGCAAGAAATCATCACTGGCCTGAAAGGTTTTGCTGGCAGCCTGATGGTGAACTACGAAGAAAATGATGACGGTGATTTAAGTGCGGTAGGCGTTACCTTCTAAGCCTTTTCTGCCAACACAACAAAAAAGGCGGGGCACCTTCATTGGGTGCCCCGCCTTTTTTATGTCCGGATTCTGCATGAGGGAGGTAGGTAAATACCCTGATATACACCTACCGCAGCAGTGATATTCGAGATAGACTTCTGGAATTCATCCCCTCGGGACCAGCAACGCACAACTATATGCCCCAATTGCCTCCCCTTCCACACTGGTTTGCCCGGCAAACCGATCTCACCCACAAAAGTATCCTGCTTTCAGCGAGCGCGGCTCTGGTCGCCATCGCCTTAGTGGGCCTGGCCAGCCGGCTGATCCTCAGTGGCTACGACCTGCCCATCATGGTGGCCTCCATGGGTGCCGCTGCGGTGTTGTTGTTTGTTGTACCCAGCAGCAAGCTGTCTACCCCCTGGGCCTTTGCAGGCGGCCATCTGGTATCGGCATTAATCGGTGTCACCTGCGCCCTGTGGATACCGCATATCGCATTGGCAACCGCGGTGGCTGCGGCTGCGGCCATCCTCGCCATGCATTATTTGCGCTGCCTGCATCCACCCGGTGGAGCCGCAGCACTGATGGCTGTACTGGGTGGCGAATCCATACAGTCACTGGGATATCAGTATGTGCTTACCCCGGTATTACTCAATGTGGTGATCATGCTCGCCGTAACGCTCGTCTACTGGCGCTTGGCGGGCATTAATCAACAACGCACAGGCCATCAGCAGCCCCTGGATCACAATTGGCAACGCAGCGACGAGGAATGGTTAGCCAGCACCGCACCTTTTGATCAGGATGACCTCAGCCGCGCGATTTCCGAAATGGATACTTTTATCGATATCAGCCAGCAGGATTTGCAGGAAATTTACGCGCGAGCCCTGCAACAAGCCCACGGCCAGGGTTTTGGCGATATGCGTTGTGCCGAGATCATGTCGCAGCCCGCCTTATCCGTGCAATACGGCAGCGAACTGGAGGAAGTATGGCAATTGTTTGAACAACACAATATTCGCGGCGTGCCGGTGGTGGATAATTTTCAACACGTTCTTGGCATCGTCACGGTAAGCAATTTCGTGCATCTGGCCAGCGACAGCACCGACACACCCCTGCCTGACTCGCACAGCATGGCTGAGCGTCTTGCCCGGTTGCGTCAACGTACGCCAGGATTTGAATCAAACAAGGCGGAGGTGGTGGGGCAAATCATGAACAGCCCGGCAATTACCGCCCGGCAGGACGAACGTATTGCCGACAAGATCGACCTGTTTAATCAACACCACATTCATCACCTGCCAGTGGTGGATGACAAACGCAAACTCGTGGGAATGTTAACCCGGGAAGATATTATGGCCGCACGGGCCAGTCTGAAATACTGAGTGGAAAAACCAGCATTCGCCACCCTGAAAAGTAAAGCAGCCCTTAACAAAAACCCAAACCACAGCTTTCTGATGCGGCACACATATTCCCGCAACTTCCGCAATTCTCATCGTCCCTCACCAAGTCCACTTCACAACCATTGGCCACCTGCCCGTCACAATCACTGTATCCGTCTAAGCACTGCGTAATTGATATCTTGCCAGCATCGCAGGCACCCATGCCATGTTTTACCAACACCGAGACATTGTCATCTGCGGCACCACTGCAATTGTTGTCAACACCATCACAGACTTCGATAGCACCTGGATAAATATTGGCATTGTCATCATCACAATCCAGTGCAGCGACCACACCATCACCATCGGCGTCTTTGCATTGCGGATCATTACTGGATGCTGTGCATAATGGCTGCGCAGGTGTGACCGCAGTCGATACACGTCCTCCTCTGGAAACCATCCCATTGCGATCACAAAAAGCAATAACGCCCAGCTCTGAGGTTTGCCCTGCCAGCACCTGAACACCTCGATTCTGATTCAACAAACGGTCACCTTTACGGTAGAACAAGGTATAACTTCCTGCACCTAAACCGTCGAAATGAAACTGCCCGCTCTCATCCGTAATGACGGCAAACATTTTTCCTGGTACATAAACCTGCATGCCATCCAATCCGCCCAGGCCACAATAATTCACCGTACCACGAATCCCCCCTTGCGTTTCGTCTGCCGATACCGCCGCAACGAAAAACAAAAACAACATGGCAATGCAAAACCGTTGAAAAAGTAAACGCATAAAATTGACCTTCCTGAACCATTTGAAAAAGGGGTGAAATACGCCGGGCCAGACACCAAACCACGACCGCCGGACTATAACAAACTCGCTGGATACTGTCTTGCGTCTCAACATTCAACCCGCATTTTGGCTATACTTGGCCATATCATTCAAACCGGCAAGGGGGTTCACATGACCTCGGTAACCATGGTGACTAACGACAGCGCAGCCCTTCACACCACCAAAACCAACAACCGCAACGTTAAGGAAACACAGGCTTACCCGGCCACACCAGCGGTGAAAACGCACGAAAAAGCGGTTCCTGCGCCCCAACAAAACGTAAAACGGAACCAGCGCCAGAGAAGAAAACAGGAGCGTCGTCAACAACAAAAACCTGTATTGCTTGATACACGCAGCGGTCATGATCGACGCAATATGGTCAACGCCCAAACAGAGATAACCGATACAACTGAAAACGAACAACCTGTTACTCACATTGATGTTTATATTTGATCAGCAGCATCAAATATACCGCAAAAAGAGCTTTTTCTTATTTTTTGCGTGTTGAAACATACAAACCCGGAATCCAGGTTTTATGAATTTTAGTGGTAGCCGCCAGATCATCATTTGCATCATCAACAAAACGAAAATGATTAATGCCAAAACGGACCACATCGTTATTCTTTAGCTGGCAGACATCAATACGTTGGTCATTGACAAATGTGCCATTGGTACTGCCGCAGTCTTCAATAAAATACTCAAACATATTTGTCTGCTCAGCAACATGCCGCGCCTCAATCTGCGCATGATGCTTACTGACCAGTTCATCATGAATCGTAATGTCGTTTTCCGTGCCACGGCCTATGCGCGACACAAGATTTTCCAAACGCAGTATCACACCTTGCGCATTGCCCTTGAATTGTATGAGCGCCGCCATATCATTGCCCCCTTGGATCAGTCCACAAGGCTACACGCAATATCAACAAATTTCACGTCAATGCTGATGACATTAATACCGAAGCAACCGAAACTCGACAACAGGAGCAACTCATGTCAAACCACACTTATAAACTTATCGAACTGGTCGGCTCATCCCCCAAGAGCAGCGATGATGCCATTCACAATGCCATTGAACGCGCCGCCAAAACATTGCGTAACATGGATTGGTTCGAGGTCACCGAAACCCGCGGCCATTTGCAGAATGGCAAGATTGCCCACTTCCAGGTCAAACTGAAAGTAGGCATTCGGCTGGATGATTGACCTTTTGCATTTCCGCGATGTATCGTCCGACAGCGCCCTTCCCTGTTCCCGGTTTTTCCCCACCGCTCGTCCGCTTTTCCATAGCCACTGAATGAGTGTGGCCATGAAATAAATGGCATCGAAATCTTAAAAATATTGTCATACTGCCGAACTTCCCCACTTGACAGCAGGGGGAAACTCCAAGTATTCCTAATAAAGGGCTGCTGCCAAATCATCAAAAATACATTAACTTACTGAAAGAAAAAGAAATTATGGGAAAATCACTGGTCATCGTCGAATCACCGGCCAAGGCAAAAACTATCAACAAGTACCTGGGCAAGGATTTTATTGTGAAATCCAGCGTGGGTCATATTCGTGATTTGCCCACCAGCGGCAGCGCTGCCAACAAGTCAAAAATGGACCCGAAGGCGCGCGGTAAACTCGCTGCCGAGTCACGCAAGCTGCCCCCGGAAGAACGTGAAAAGCGCAAACGTGAACGTGCCGCTAAAACGCTGGTGAATCGCATGGGCGTCGATCCGGAAAATGGCTGGGATGCGCATTATGAAATCATGCCCGGCAAAGAAAAAGTCGTGGCAGAATTACAAAAACTGGCAAAAAATGCCGACACTATTTATCTCGCCACTGACCGGGATCGCGAAGGAGAAGCCATTGCCTGGCATCTGACCCAGGCCATCGGCGACAAAATACCGTTCAAGCGCGTGGTGTTCAACGAAATCACCCAAAATGCCATTCAGGCGGCCTTTGCCAACCCTTCCACGCTGGATTTCGATCAAGTCCATGCCCAGCAAGCCCGGCGCTTTCTCGACCGTGTGGTAGGTTACATGTTATCGCCCCTGCTGTGGAAAAAACTGGCACGGGGTCTTTCCGCCGGACGTGTGCAATCCGTAGCCACCCGACTGGTGGTGGAACGGGAACGGGAAATTCACGCCTTCGACCCGGAAGAATACTGGGAAGTCTTTGCCAACTTGCGCACCACCAAGAGCGAAGCGCTGCGCATGCAGGTGGTCAAACAAAACAACCACAATTTCCGTCCACCGAACAAAGGGCTCACCGATGCGGCCCTGGCCATTCTGGAACGCGCTGATTACAACGTCGTAAAGCGTGAAGTCCGGCCATCCTCAAGCAAACCCAAAGCACCTTTTATCACCTCTACTTTGCAACAGGCGGCCAGCACACGACTGGGTTTCGGTGTGAAAAAAACCATGATGATGGCGCAGCGGCTTTACGAAGCGGGTTACATCACTTACATGCGAACCGACTCCACCAACCTCAGCAATGAGGCCGTAGCAGCCGTGCGTGACTACATCGGCAACAAATACGGTAAAAAATATTTACCGGAAAAAGCCCTTTCTTACAGCAGCCGTGAAGGTGCTCAAGAGGCCCACGAGGCCATTCGCCCCTCCAATGTACACACCATGATGTCTGACCTGAAAAATGTCGATAAAGATGCTGTGCGCTTGTACGAACTGATCTGGCGGCAGTTTGTCGCCTGCCAGATGCCGCCTGCAAAATTTGATGTCACCACACTCAAAGTGGATGCCGCCGGGTTTGAACTGCGCGCCAAAGGCCGCGTAGTGGTATTTGACGGCTGGACAAAAGTACAACCACCACAACAAAAGAACAGTGACGACATCCTTCTTCCCGCCGTTGCAGAAGGTGACGTGATGTCACTGGTGAAGCTCGATCCCTCCCAGCACTTTACCAAACCACCTGCACGATACAGTGAAGCCTCACTGGTAAAAGAACTGGAAAAACGTGGCATTGGTCGCCCCTCCACCTACGCCTCCATTATTTCCACTATTCAGGATCGAGGCTATGTCACGGTACAAAACCGGCGTTTTTATGCAGAAAAAATTGGTGATATCGTCACAGAACGGCTGACAGAAAACTTCAAAGACCTCATGGACTACAGTTTCACAGCCAACATGGAGCAGAAACTGGATTCCATTGCAGCCGGTGAAAGCAACTGGCTGAACGTGCTTGACGCCTTTTACGAGGACTTCAAATCCAAACTGGAAGCTGCCGATCAAGATGAAGGTGGCATGCGTGGCAACGACCCCATCACCACCGATATCCCCTGTACCAGCTGTGGTCGTCCCATGCAGATTCGCGCAGGCTCCACCGGTGTCTTTCTTGGCTGCTCCGGTTACGCACTGCCCCCTAAAGAACGCTGCAAATCCACCATGAATCTTATTCCCGGTGACGAAGCCGTCGATGTCGATACCGATGAAGAAAGCGAGGCACGCGCATTAATGCAACGTCGTCGCTGTCCGAAATGCAGCACCGCCATGGACAGCTACCTGATCGACGAACAGCGCAAATTCCATATTTGTGGCAATAGCCCCGACTGCACCGGTTACGAAGTGGAAACCGGAAAATTCCGCATCAAAGGTTACGATGGGCCGCTTATCGAGTGCGACAAGTGCGGAGCCAACATGCAGCTCAAAACGGGACGTTTTGGCAAATATTTCGGCTGTACCAACGAGGAATGCAAAAACACGCGCAAACTTTTACGCAACGGAGAAGTGGCCCCGCCCAAAGCCGACCCCGTACACATGAAAGAACTGCCTTGTGAAAAGTCCGACGGTTATTTTGTATTACGTGATGGCGCTGCGGGCATTTTCCTTGCCTCCAGCGCGTTCCCGCGCTCCCGTGAAACGCGCGCGCCACGGGTCAAAGAATTGATCCCTCACAAGTCTGAACTTGACCCCAAGCATCTGTACCTGTGCGACGCTCCGCAGGAAGACAACAACGGCAACGATACCATCATCCGCTTTAGCCGCAAAAATAAAGAGCAGTATGTAATGACCGAAGTCGATGGCAAGGCCACTGGCTGGACAGCCCATTACATCGACAACAACTGGGTGGTAAGCGAAGCGAAAAAAACGGTGAAAAAGAAGGCGGCGAAGAAAAAGAAAACCGCGAAGAAAAAAACAGTAAAAAAGAAAGCTGCCACATAACCGGCTACTTTTGCATTAAAAGCCGTGTTAAAAACTTCAGATATTCATCGTCATCCCAGGGGCGTCCGCCCAGCGCCTGGTATCGAACAATACCTGCGGGATCAACCAAGTATGTCGAAGGCAGCCCACGCGGCTGCCAGGCTTCGGTAACCTGACCATCAAGATCCATCAGCGACACAATGTCCGGCGCCAACAACCCCAGAAAAGTAAATACCGTATCCTCGTCTTCCGCCGTGTTTACGATGGCAAACACAAGTGACGATGTTTTAAGCTTTTCTACCATGTTCTGAATTGCCGGCATTTCACGGCGGCAGGGACCGCACCAGCTTGCCCAAAAATGCACAAAGACCCAGCGACCTTTTTTCTGTGCCAGACTGAAAGGGTTTCCATCAATATCATTTAATTCCAAAGGCGGGGAAGGATAAGCGGCTATGGATAAAATACCTTTGGGGACAACCGGCGTCGAAGGGCTCGCATCCGCCCATGTGAATCCGCTCATCAACATGCCTGCCAATACGCGAAAAACCATACCGGATATATCAGGCAGCATGTTCATAAGGGTTTTCCTGCCTCTGTAACATCTGCACATTGTAAGTTATCCACCGTTGCAGTCACCGGGTCAGTATTTTCCCCCAGTCCAAATCGTGCCCGTAATGAAAAGGCTGCCGTTGTTTTTTTCAGGACAACATTACCCCCCTCCTTTTCATGCGGATAAAAATGTAATGTCTCGGGTAACAACATCCAGCGAAATGTGGATTGAGAAGCCAGTGGAATACCCATTTTCTTCCATAACGGCGGCCATTGTGAGCGCGGTATTCTTTGGAGTTCGCCATCCTGAGACACAAAGCGCCAGTCGGCCAAATCCAGCTGTAAAACATCATTACGTTTATTTTTGATGGTGGCGGTAAAAAAACAGTACGCAGACAGTTTTTCAATCATGAGCACCGGAAAACCCCGCGCCTCAAAAAAAGCAGCCATTTGTTCTGTGCTCCAGGGAAACAACTGTAGCCGTAACTGCCCATTTTCAAAACCTGGCGGCGGCCTTTCATCCTCAGCATACAACACACCGATGGGGAATGAAGACAGACCAAAGGCCAGCGCCAGAAGTACCCTGATGATAACCTGCTGCGTAAAGCACGCCTGTTTTTGTTGATATTTACAATTATTATTCGCCATGGAACTCAGACTTCACCGGATGAGTCAAACCCTGTGGTTGATTGTAAACTGATCATAAGGAAATAACGCCAGTATAACGTCAAAATATCGCTTGGTTTGCCCGAATTTTGACAGTCTCTCTGCCCAAAAGGGCACGTTCGCGGCATATCCGGCACATAATATCTGGCATACGGCTTGCATCTTGCAATGGTGAATAAGATTCAACTTTATAAAAACTGACTCTATACTGAAAGCAGTGTTTTATAGTTTGTGGCGTATCGGATATGGCACATTCAACCCATAATCAGGCACGTTACCACACAAAGTATAGGTCCATAAAAAATCAACATTAATGCGGACTTTTAATAGTCCACTGGCGTCCGATACAAATAACGGACACTGCAATTTCTTGAGAGGACGAGATCATGCCTATTTTTGAGCACTACCAGTCCCGGTACGAGCAGGCACAGGAAGAGGAGATGTCACTTCAGGAATACCTGGACCTGTGCAAAAATGACCCGACAACCTATGCGACCGCTGCCGAGCGTATACTCACAGCCATTGGTGAGCCCGAAATGGTCGATACCCGGCAAGACCCGCGCCTGAGCCGCCTTTTCTTTAATAAACTCATCAAGATTTATCCTGCCTTTAAAGATTTTTATGGCATGGAAGATACCGTTGAACAAATCGTTTCGTTCTTTCGGCATGCGGCACAAGGGCTGGAAGAGAAAAAACAAATCCTGTATTTGCTGGGACCGGTAGGTGGCGGAAAATCGTCTTTAGCAGAAAAATTGAAATCGCTGATGGAGCAACAGCCTTTTTATGCCATAAAGAACTCACCCATTAACGAATCACCATTAGGGCTTTTTTCACCCGATGAAGATGCACGTATTCTGGAAGAAGACTACGGCATCGCAAAGCGTTATCTCAACGGCATCATGTCTCCCTGGGCCGTAAAACGCCTCCACGAATTTAATGGTGACATTACGCGATTCCGGGTTGTCAAACTGTACCCGTCGATACAACGTCAAATCGGTATTTCCAAAACCGAGCCAGGCGATGAAAATAATCAGGATATTTCTTCACTGGTGGGTAAAGTGGACATTCGTATGCTGGAAAAATTCAGCCAGGATGATCCGGATGCCTATTCCTACTCTGGCGGACTCTGTCAGGCTAACCAGGGACTCCTGGAATTTGTCGAAATGTTCAAGGCACCCATCAAAGTATTGCATCCCCTGCTCACGGCGACCCAGGAAGGTAACTACATGGGCACCGAGGGTATTTCCGCGCTGCCTTTTAATGGCATTATTCTCGCGCACTCCAATGAGTCTGAATGGCTCAGCTTCAAAAACAACCGAAACAACGAAGCCTTTCTTGATCGTATTTTTATCGTCAAAGTGCCTTATTGCCTGCGTGTTTCTGAAGAAATCAAAATTTACGAAAAACTGTTGGCCAACAGTTCACTCTCCGAGTCTGCCTGCGCACCCGGTACGTTGAACATGATGGCGCAGTTCGCCATTCTGTCACGATTGAAAGAACCGGAAAATTCAAACATTGAATCCAAAATGCGCATTTATGATGGCGAGACACTGAAAGACGTTGACCCCAAAGCAAAATCCTACCAGGAGTATCGTGACTTTGCTGGCGTCGATGAAGGCATGACTGGCTTATCCACCCGTTTTGCCTTTAAAATTCTTTCCCGTGTATTTAACTACGATCACACCGAAGTTGCCGCTAATCCCGTTCACTTGTTGTATGTGCTGGAGCAACAGATCGAACAGGAACAGTTTCCACCAGAGGTCGCGGAAAAATACATGTCATTCCTCAAAGGAATATTGGCATCACGTTACGCAGAATTTATTGGCAAGGAAATACAAACATCCTATCTGGAGTCCTATTCTGAATATGGCCAGAATATTTTTGACCGCTATGTGACCTATGCCGATTACTGGATTCAGAATGAAGAATATCGCGACCCGGATACCGGTGAAATTTTTGACCGTGCCGCACTCAATGAAGAACTGGAAAAAATTGAAAAACCTGCGGGCATCAGCAACCCTAAAGACTTCCGCAACGAGATTGTCACGTTTGTATTACGTGCCCGCGCCCGTAACAGTGGCAGCAATCCACACTGGACCAGTTATGAAAAACTGCGGGAAGTCATTGAGAAAAAAATGTTTTCCACTACCGAAGATCTACTCCCCGTTATTTCATTCAACGCCAAAGCCTCGAACGAAGAACAGGGAAAACACCAGGACTTTGTCAACCGCATGACTCAAAAAGGCTACACCGAAAAACAGGTTCGCCTGTTATCGGAATGGTATTTGCGCGTGCGTAAAGCATCCTGATCACAGTCACCAGAGGCGGGGTTTGAGGGGCCGGGTAGAAACACTCACCTGGGTACTCGACACTTGACACTGAATTTATGACCCAGATAATTGACAGAAGAATAAACGGTAAACACAAAAGCGCTGTCAATCGACAACGGTTCCTTCGCCGTTTTCGACAACAAATCAAAAAAGCGGTTTCTGACGCGATTGATTCACGCTCGATCACTGAAGTGGATCATGGTGAAAAAATCAACATTCCCAGTAAAGACACGCACGAGCCGGTATTTGGCCATGGTCCCGGTGGACGGCGTGATGCCGTTCATCCTGGCAATAAAGAATTTGTCAGTGGCGACCGTATTGCGCGCCCACCAAACAGTGGCGGCGGCGGTGGAAGCGAAGCTAGCGATCAAGGTGAGGGTGAAGATGAATTTGCCTTTCAACTGTCACGCGAAGAATTTTTAGAATTTTTCTTTGAAGACCTGGAGTTACCTGACCTGGTCAAAACCCAACTGACTAAAGTCACCAATTTCAAATCCGTTCGTGCCGGTTACAGCACCACGGGCGTGCCCTCCAATATTGATATTGTTCGTTCGTTGACTGGCGCGCTCGCACGTCGCATTGCACTTCGTGCCCCCTATTCTATCGAACTGAAAGAGGCCCAAACAGAACTATCCACACTACAAAATAAAGATGAACACATAACCCGCATCAAGGAACTGGAGGAAGAAATACGCCGACTGGAAGATAAAATTGCCACCATTCCTTTTGTTGATACATTTGACCTGCGTTACCGTAACCGTATTCAGAAACCCACACCTTCCACACAGGCCGTTATGTTTTGTCTGATGGATGTTTCCGGCTCCATGGATGAACTCCGCAAGGAAATGGCCAAACGGTTTTTCATTTTACTCTACCTGTTTTTAACCAAAACCTACGAAAATATTCAGGTGGTTTTTATCCGTCACCACACCACGGCAAAAGAGGTCAATGAAGAGGATTTTTTCTACTCGCGGGAAACCGGGGGTACTGTGGTATCCAGCGCACTGGAGTTAATGCTGAAAATCATTAAAGAACGCTTTCCAAGTGATGACTGGAATATTTATGCAGCACAGGCCTCCGACGGTGACAACTGGGATGGTGACTCCCCCAATTGCCGCACCCTGTTAAACGATAGCATCATGCCGCTACTACAGTATTTTGCCTATATAGAAATCATGCCTCATAACCACCAAAGCCTGTGGCGTCATTACGAAGGCGTAAAAGTACAAAATCGCAACTTCGACATGCAATCCATCGATAGCGTTAACGAAATTTATCCCGTATTTCGTCAATTATTTGCCCGGAAACCCGCATGAGCACCACTGAAAATAACATCATCAGCGACACTTCAGACTGGAGCAGCGAGCTTATCCAGCGCTACGATGCCGAAATTTCCCGTATCGCCGCTGACTATGGCCTCGACACCTATCCCAATCAGATTGAAATTATCAACAGCGAACAAATGATGGATGCCTATTCTTCGGTAGGTATGCCCCTGGGTTACCATCACTGGTCTTTTGGCAAGCAGTTTCTGGAAACTGAACAACGTTACCGCCGCGGACAAATGGGGCTGGCCTATGAGATCGTCATTAATTCCAATCCCTGTATTTCCTATTTAATGGAAGAAAACAGCATGCCTATGCAGGCGCTGGTTATCGCCCATGCCTGTTATGGCCATAATTCTTTTTTCAAAAACAATTACCTGTTCCAAACCTGGACCAATGCCGACGCAATCATTGACTATCTGTTATTTGCCAAAAAATATGTATCGGATTGCGAGCAACAACATGGCATTGAAGAAGTTGAAGCCGTACTGGACTCCTGTCATGCACTGATGAATTATGGCGTTGATCGTTATAAGCATCCACCCGGCCTGTCCGCACAGGAAGAAAGTGGCCGCCAAAAAGAACGGGAGGAATATTTGCAGACACAGGTCAATCACCTGTGGAGCACAATCCCCGTCAAAGAAAACGCAGACGACATACCTGAGGAAATCCGCTTCCCCACTGAACCCGAAGAAAACTTGCTGTATTTTATTGAAAAAAATGCACCGTTAATGGAATCATGGAAACGCGAACTGGTTCGTATCGTCAGAAAAGTTGCTCAGTATTTTTATCCGCAACGACAGACACAAGTGATGAATGAGGGCTGGGCAACATTTTGGCACTACACCATTTTAAATACGCTTTACGATGAGGGTTTTGTCACTGATGGCTTCATGATAGAGTTTTTGCAGTCCCACACCAATGTCATCGCCCAGCCTGCATTTGACAGCCCGTATTACTCCGGCATTAACCCATACACACTTGGCTTTAACATGTTCAAGGATTTGCGGCGTATTTGTGAAAAACCCACTGATGAAGACAAAGAATGGTTTCCGGATATTGCAGGCAGTGACTGGCGAAAAACGCTGGACTTTGCCATGCGCAATTTCAAGGACGAAAGTTTTATCCGTCAGTTTTTATCTCCCCAATTGATTCGTGAACTGAGATTGTTTTCCGTACTGGATGATGATGAGCAGGATAAACTTGAAATCAGCGCCATTCACGATGACCATGGTTATCGGCATATTCGTGCTGCACTTGCCAAGCAATATGATCTGTCCATGCGCGAACCCAATATTCAGATTTACAATGTGGACCTACGGGGAGATCGTTCGCTGACCTTGCGGCATATTCTGCACGCACGCCGCCCATTGAACAGGGATACCAACGAGGTCATACGACACTTGTCGCGCCTCTGGGGGTTCCCGGTACATATTGAAACAATAAATGAGGACGGGACAGAAAATATGACTGAATCTATTTAACACCCAATCTGGCTTCAAGTTTTTTAATCTTTCGCCCCATTTCCACCGAGATTTTTGCCAGCTCCTGGCGCAAAAATATATTTTCGATATTCATTTCCAGCTGAAAAGCCAGTCGTTCCAGAATATCACGATCAGCATCACTAAAATTGCCGTGCCCTTTGTTCAGCATTTGAATCGCACCCACTACCTTTTTGGTGGTAACGCCATGCACCGGTACACACAGGGCATTGCGTGTCACAAAACCCGTTTTTACCGCGACGATATCATGCACCCCCACCTGATCCTCCAGATCATCTTCAATAACAAATTCACCGCTGGACATTACCCGGCCGACAATGGAGTTCTTTGTGGGCACTTGTAATTGTTTTTCACTCAACCCCGTGCCGCATTGCAACCAGGCCTTTTCATCCACGGGGTCGAGAATGAAAATACTGCATCGTTCCGCACCCAGTGCCTTAGGCATAATATCGACAAAAAATTGCAGCAGCTGCCGGTTGCCTGCCTCACGCCAGGCCTTTTCCATAAGCTGTTGCTTTTTACGCAACTGCTCAAGCTTTTTTTCCATGAGTGCTTTATCCATTTTTACGTGCCTTCACCATTTTAAATAACCTCTGCTTAAACCCGGCGCGAAAAAATTATACCTGCCAGAATATATGCCTATCGGCAATATCAACCAACAACTAAAATATGAATCAAATGCTGGCAACGCACTACTTTTAAACATTCCCAGGCACTTCACACCACTGAGCAATTCCCAATGCATCGAACCTAAAGTCCGCAATTGAACGGCCTGTAGCGTGCGTTGAATACAGCGTCATGCAGCGCTTAATTCACCTTCTAATGATCAGTCATCTGTCAAAAAACGCAGCCCCACGCCATCAGGCTCAATACGCACCACTTCCATTCGTACCAAGGGTGGATCTTCCATTTCTCCCTGCACCTGACCTTCCACCACAGAGCCCACCGGAGGCAGGGCAGCCGTACCATCCGTTACCACAAAAACACCGCTTTCAGAAATGTCCCGCGTCAACAGCACCACAGACGCCATGGCCTGGTGGCTGATTTTTACTTCGAGAGCCAGTGCGGTACGCGGATGTTTGCGTTGTTCGTTCATTTATTTTTACTCCGTTTTTATTCCGGCAGCCGGATACCCCTGGTGTTCATAACACATCGTATGCATTGCCGGATATTCCCGCATACATCATGCATACCCGTCATAATACAAATTATCGCAACAGACAAACTATTACTCCAATAACGGCCCCTGTACCACCGGCACCATCCCCTAAAGTCTGCGCCTGTTTGCGCCGAAAGTTCCTGAAAGGCTCATCATTTCTGCTGAGCACACACAATGTAGAGAACAAGCCAAACCGTGAGCACCAATGCCGCCATTTCCATCGAGGAGCTGACTGCCCGGCCATTACCGATTTTTGAGCATTCAGCGCGCGCCTTTCGCAAAGTGGGCAGTCAGGGTGGCAGCACTTTTGAGGCTTATGGTGACATCATCCTCAAAGACCCGGGTCTGGCATTGCATACACTGAACCAGTTACAAACCACGGCAAACCAATCTCTGCACACAGAAATCTCCAGCATGGCGCAGGCAACAATGTTGCTGGGTATAGACCGTGCCAAACGACTCACTGTGGGACACCCCCAATTGGAGCGCACGCTCAGCGGCTTCGCAAAAACAGGCTATATCCGCACTGCCTGTCGCGCCTTTCATGCCGCCTTTCAAGCCTGGGACTGGGCGCATATCAAAAATGATCATGCTCCCGACGAAATATTACTGGCTACCCTGTTGCACGATGTGGCAGAAATGGCCCTGTGGGTCGCCGCACCGGAGCAAATGCACCAGTTTCGCAAACTGATGCTCAAGGACGGCCTGCCCACCGATGAGGCCCAATACATCGCCTTCGGTGAAAGCCTGGAACATTTCAGTCGTGAAATTGCCTCCCGCTGGCATTTGCCCGGACTGGTGAACGATGCGTTACGTCCGGAAAACGCCAACCAGCCACGGGTGCGCGGTGTCATGCTGGCCGTACAATTGGCCCGTAGCACTGAACGTGGCTGGTACTGGGAAAAAACCGAGCGCGTGTTACCGCAAATCGCTGATTATCTCGGCGCATCACTGGATGAAATCATCCCCCATATACACAAAAATGCCGTGCGTGCGGCCCGCGAGGCTCCATTTTACGATGCGCGCTACGCCGCCGCCCTGCTACCCATGCTACCCGGCGGGGAAGAACTCATCATTGAAGATGAATTCCCCGAGGCCGAAGCCGAAATTGAGGCAACAAAAAAACCTGCGGCACACAAAATTGCTGCATCACCTGCCACTGAAAAACCAGCACCGGCATCCAGCAACCGCCAAAACAACGTCCCTGCTGCGCCAGAACCTGCGGCACAGGTATGCCTGCTCCCACAGACCGATCTATTCACTCAAACCCTGCATGATTTGCATAAGGGCATAGGCAAAATGAAGCTCAGCGAATTAATGCGCAAAACCGTGCATGGCATGCACGACGGCATTGGGCTCAATCGAGTGGTATTCTGCATACTGGACCAAAAACGTGAAAAACTCGTTTCACGTTACATGCTGGGCAGTGATAATGACCCGGTCTTCAGTCGTTTTGAGATTTTGCTGGACAAGCCCCACCTGTTTACCCGGTTAATGGAAAAACAGGTCAGCCTGTGGATCAACGATGACAACCGCAAAAAATTCTGGCCGCTGATGCCCGATGATGTCAAAACACGGATAAAAACCAACAGTTTTTTCGCCATGTCCATCCATGTGCGCGATAAACCGGTTGGCCTGTTTTATGCCGACCGGCGCAGCCTGGACTGCAAATTGGACGCGCAAGCCTACAAACAATTCCGCCAAATATGCCAATTTGCAGCCAAAGGCCTTGCAAATCTCGCAAAATGAGGCATTTTTCAGAAATTAGCGCTATACTCCGGGCCAAGCAGTGGTAATGGTGCGGCATCGTATGATGCGTCTACACCGTACGATGCTTGGAAGGACGTTTAAAAGTACGTTTGAAATTTTGCAAGTACAGAGAAAACAAAGGTAAAAAGTTATGGCTACAGGCACAGTAAAATGGTTCAACGAAAGCAAGGGCTTCGGCTTTATCGCGCCCGATGACGGTGGTGACGACTTGTTCGTACACTTCAGCGCAATCCAGGGTGGCGGTTTCAAAACCCTGAACGAAGGCCAAAAGGTGAGCTTCGAAACCGAACAAGGCCCTAAAGGTCCCGCAGCAGGTAACGTTGTTCCCGAATAACGCCTGTCGCACAGTTGACCCAAGGAACCCTGCCTCTCGGCGGGGTTTTTTGTTTCTACGGCATGAGATTTACACAATATCCACTATGCCACTCAGTACAATCCCGCAACAAACACCCGAAGGAGATCATGTTGGATGTGAATGAATATTTTAATGGCAGGGTCAAATCCATTGCCTTTCAAACCGCAACGCTGCCTGCCACAGTAGGTGTCATGCAAGCAGGCGAGTACGAATTTAATACCGCAAAAAAAGAAACTGTGTCCGTTGTTTCCGGCGCACTCACGGTAAAATTACCCAATAGTGATCAATGGCGGACCGTTCTCCCCGGCGACAGCTTCATTGTCGATGCGCAGCAGCAATTTCAACTTAAGGTCGATATTGATACCGCCTATCTTTGCACCTATGAATAAACATTGCTGGATCTGTTGACTTTATCCTTCTTCCGGTTTGGCATTATCCTAAATTAATCCGTTAAACCTGCTGTGAGCGCTTAAGGCTGGCGACATAGTTCATCTGATCCGGGCGTGCTGCCACCCACATTTGTCACAGTATCAGTACATTCAAGTAATATGGAAAACTTTGCAGGGAAAGTTAAAAAGAATAATGCGCTAGTTGATCCGAAATCAATGCTGCCCGGGATAATATAATGAAGCTTAAACATTTCATCATCCCCTGTTTTATGTTTCTCCTGACATCATGTGTAACATCAAACATGGCATCCTCTTATCAAAGGCTGGTCTACAAGCAGCTCGACAAGTCCGACAGGGAGTATATATTTCCAACTGTAGAAAACTGTTCCCGTTTGTACACAAATGGAAAGTTCTCCATCCTGGAGGTTTACTGTTCACAAGACAATGATGGTTTATATCTCTATGGAAAAAATGGTCATGCCCGGTTTGACTGGTACGATAAAAAATTCAACGTGTAGGCGACATCAGAAGGTTGCAATAGTGAGGATGCCTGTTTTTACGAACTAAAAGTCGATAAAAAGGGCAGGGTACTGGAATTTGCGTATCATTTTTTTGTCAACCTCAGTGAAGGCATTTACAGAGTAAAGGTGACAGATAAAACCCTCAAGGTTATTGAGCAACAAATAGTTGATCAGCCTTCATAGATACTACTCCCGTTGTATCTGCGGCATTTCCTTGATGTAAACATCCTGTTTGCTGTATGGAATTTCGATGCCTTCAGCATTGAAACGCTTATAGACCGTGGTATTCAACGCATCCAGCACCCGGCCACGTACCTCGGGATTTTCCACCCAGCATAATAAATCCAGGTCCAGACTGGAGGCACCAAAAGCTTGAAAACGTACCCGTGGTTCAGGCTCATCACATACCTGTGTTTCATTGAGCGCGACATCCATTAACACGGCTTTCACCTGGTCAATGTCTGAACCATAGGCCACCCCGACACTGACGCGAATACGGAATTTTTCATACGGTCCGCCAGACTCATTGGTAATACGTGAATTGCCCATGATCGCATTGGGAATAGTGATTTCCACATCATCCCGTGTTTGCAGGCGTGTACTGCGAATACCGATGCGCGTTACCTTTCCGCGCTCGCCACTGTCTAACACCACGTAGTCCCCAATTTTGTACGGTGTATCCGCAAGAATAAATACACCGGAAAACAGGTTGGCCAGCGTATCCTTGGCGGCAAAACCGACAGCAATACCCACAATACCCGCCGATGCCAGCCAGGCTGTCATATCGATATCCCAGGAGCGGAATATCATATAAATAGCCACAGTAACAACGACCAGAAAGGCCATATTCTCAAACAATGGGCGGGTCTGTGGCCGTACCAGTGATTCTTTTTTCTGGCCCTGACTCATGGCCTGCAACACAATGCGTATCAGTTTTACAGCAAAACCGGACCAGACAATCACTAATACCGTGGCAACCAGTGATCTGAGTATCTTCGCAATCAGCTCAGGCAGTTCGAGTGGCAGTAACGCCAGCAATATCCCTATACACAATACCGTCCAGTACAGCGGACGATGAATCACGGCAACAATTTTGTTGTCCCACTGCACACGAGTGCGTTTAGCCACATAACCCACGACCCGGGTCACCAGCCAGACAACCACATTCGCCAATAACACGGCCAGTGCAAAAATAAGCACAGCCATAGCAACGGGGTAATCATCCAGAAAAGCGAAGGCTGGCTGCCACGAAACAAGGAGGTCTTTCATTATGTTTTCCATTTGCCCGAAAGGCACATAAAACTAACAGGGAACAATTTTAAATTCATACACATCATCCATATCCATCAGGCTTTGTGCCAATTGACGGAAGTCATTTTGATTTTTTGAGCGAATCGTCATCTCGTATTCGAAGTTTTTACCTTCATTGTCCAGTGTGTAGCTGGATTCAAAGGCAAGAATATTATGTCGGGAAATCAATTGACGCAATGCATCTTCATCCAGACGATGCTTTGAACGAATAAATCGCACCGTAAACTTGGCATATATTTGCGATGGCAGGCGATTTTCAACCCAGCGGAAAAACGACAAGGTCACTACCGTTATCAATACCGCCAAAAATGCCGGATAATAAAGCCCCATGCCAATCACGATACCAATGGAGGCTGTCATCCAGATTGATGCCGCTGTGGTCAGACCACGCACCGTCAGACCTTCCTTGATGATCACTCCGGCTCCCAGGAATCCGATACCGGTCATAATACCCTGTGCCATGCGCGAAGGATCAGCCCGTACCGTATCCAGAAATTGCGCGGGAACCAATTCCCACTGATACACCATTAAAATCATCAACAGGCTCGATGAAACACAGACCAGGGCATGCGTGCGAAAACCCGCTTCACGGCCATGCAATGCGCGTTCTATGCCGATAATACCGCCCGCCAGCAAGGCCAGCAGCAAACGTGATGTCATCAAGGTGTAATCGAATTCCATAAATGTACCTGCCCCTCTGGATGATTTCCCGATGGTCAACTCTAGTGAGCAACCCGATAGCGATGGCAAACATCGCCAAAAAAACAGTGGATAATGACAGCCATCAGACGAAATATTAGTATGTATGCTCACAACTGACCACAAAACCATGTTGACTCGATCATCTCACACGGCGAACATTATCTTTTGCGCATTAATGTTTGCCATTGTGCTTGGCGTGAGCGGATGCTCCTCGCCCCCCGTCAAGCACACACATGTTTCAGGCACAGCTGCCTTTGGCGAGCCAGGCAACCAGACCCGCCAACAAGCGGCATTATCCAGGCACTACTTTTCCTGGAAAAGTACACCCTATAAACTGGGTGGCCTCAGCAAAGCAGGCATTGATTGTTCCGGGTTTGTATACGTCACCTTTCGCGATATATTCAATAAAAAAACACCGCGTTCCACTAAACAGCTTGCCAAAACCGGCAAAGCCGTCACAAAAAAATCCCTGAAATTTGGCGACCTGGTTTTTTTCAAAACCGGGCGCAGGCAACGTCATGTCGGGATATATATCAGTAACGGGAAGTTTATTCACGCCTCAAGCTCCCAAGGCGTCACGCAATCATCACTTAACTCAACATACTGGTCACGGCATTACTGGAAAGCACAACGTATCGTTAAATGAGTCAATGCTCAGGAACACGCACATGCGCGGTTATTTTTTGGATTTCATATGTTCCCTGAATTGCTCACAAGGATCTGGACGATCAACCCGTGGCGTAAACCACACATAATCAAACGGCAATTTATGCGTGCCCCACTGTGCGGCATAGGATTCGACATCGGCAATATCCGCCTGCACTTCCATCCAGCCAATCACCAACAGGTCATTTTCCTGGTCCTGCGACGATAAATAAAACGGCACCCCTCGATCCTTGCGCACATGGCCTGATCCCGCCACCAGCACGCGCGTATCAACATTATCCTGACCCGCAAGTGCCAGTGCCATTTGCGCATCTTTGGCACGCTGCATCAACATCATGGATTCGGTCATTTTTTCGTTGATCATGCCACAATGTGAGCCCTCAATTTCCTTGCGTGAAGCAGCCACCTGGTCTGCCGGCAACGCATTGTCATCCAGTATGGTTTTGACGTCGGGTGACAATTCACTCTCACCTTCACGGATAATCCGCATAATTTTTGACCGGTCAAAATTGGCGGGCAATATGGCGTAATCCGCTTTTATAACCGCATCAAAAATTCCAGCGTAAAACTGTTGGTATCCCCAATTGGTTTTAATGTGGTCCAGGCCTGCAATCAATGATTTGCTGGTATCATATTTTTTGCCCGCAATAACCTGGCCCTGTTGCTGTGAAATCATTTCAAAAGCGACGACAGCTGAACGCTGATGGTCATGCAACACATTAATTGCCCAGGCCTGGCTTTGATGGTGTATTTGATTGTCATGGGTTTCACCCAACATCAAATGGTGACTTTTGACAATGCGCCCGGCAAGCTGTTGTTTATTGATAAACTGTGCGGCATTCACATCCCATATTTTTCCCGCCAATGGGTGGTCTGTTAACAGCATTTTGCTGGCTGTGTCAGGTTTCTTTTGCGACAGTTCCGGTGACAGACTGCATGCTGCCAGCATCAAGACACTGGGCATTATCAGTAAAAAACGTTTCGCATTCATGCTCATCAACATGCCATAACATACTGCAAAATTTCCACCACCTGCTCCGGTGTCCGGCATACGGCATTGGCCGCAGCATCCACCTCTTTAAGCGCGTGATTTATTTCAGGGTCATGCAAAGTAATAATCGACTTACCCAGTGCTGCCGCAAACCCTGCATCAAAAGCGGCATTCCACTGACGATATTTATCCCCAAAACGTACCACGACAATATCTGCACTTTCCATCAAGGTACGGGTACGAATGGCATTCATACGCGCACCTTTTTGGTCATGCCAAAAACTGTTTTCTTCTGCGCCAAGAATCTCTACGCCGCAATCATCACTTTTAGCATGATCAGTCACTGGCGCAACAAATGACACAGTCAAATTCGCTTGTTGTGCGCCCTTCTGAATGCGCTCACGCCAGTCACTGTGAATTTCACCGGAAAGATAGACGACCCATTGCTTTTGCTGATTTGCCATGGCTATTTCACCTTTTGATAAATTTCAACACCTGCGCCCACAAACTCCTGTGCTTTGTTTTTCATACCTTGTTCCAGCACAACTTCTACATCAACGCCCTTCTTTGCCGCAAAATCACGCACTTCCTGTGAGATTTTCATGGAGCAGAAATGCGGGCCGCACATGGAGCAAAAGTGCGCCACCTTGGAGGATTGTTTGGGCAGGGTTTCATCGTGAAAGGAGCGCGCTTTATCCGGATCCAGCCCAAGATTAAACTGGTCTTCCCAACGAAACTCAAAACGTGCTTTCGATAACGCATTATCGCGTAACTGCGCACCCGGCAGACCTTTGGCCAGATCTGCGGCATGAGCTGCCAGCTTGTAGGTAATGATGCCTTCGCGCACATCAGCCTTGTTGGGCAAACCCAAATGTTCTTTGGGCGTGACATAACACAGCATGGCACAACCGTACCAGCCAATTTGTGCGGCACCGATGCCGGAAGTGATGTGATCGTAACCTGGCGCAATGTCCGTGGTCAGTGGACCAAGCGTATAAAAGGGTGCTTCAAAGCAATCTTCCAGCTCCTTGTCCATGTTTTCCTTGATCATCTGCATGGGGACGTGGCCTGGACCTTCAATCATCACCTGCACATCATGTTTCCACGCAATTTTTGTGAGTTCACCCAGCGTTTCCAGCTCACCAAACTGTGCGGCATCATTGGCATCGGCCAGCGAACCAGGACGCAAGCCATCACCTAACGAGAAACTGACGTCATAGGCTTTCATGATTTCGCAAATGTCTTCAAAGTGTGTGTACAAGAAGTTTTCTTCGTGATGCGCCAGACACCATTTGGCCATGATGGAACCACCGCGCGAAACAATACCCGTGACCCGGTTTGCAGTGAGAGGCACATAACGCAATAACACACCGGCATGAATCGTAAAATAATCAACACCCTGCTCGGCCTGTTCGATAAGCGTGTCACGGAACAATTCCCAGGTTAAATCCTCGGACTTGCCATTGACCTTTTCCAGCGCCTGATAAATAGGCACAGTACCAATGGGCATGGGCGAATTGCGCAGCACCCATTCGCGGGTTTCATGAATGTTTTTGCCGGTAGACAGATCCATCAGCGTATCGCCACCCCAGCGTGCCGACCACGCCATTTTTTCCACTTCCTCTTCGATGGAAGAACTCACCGCAGAGTTACCAATGTTGGTATTGATTTTCACCCGGAAATTACGACCGATGATCATCGGTTCCAGCTCGGGATGATTGATATTGGCCGGAATAATTGCCCGGCCGGCGGCGACTTCATCACGCACAAACTCCGGTGTAATGTCTTGCGGCAAATTAGCACCGAAGTTTTCACCCGCATGCTGGCGCAGCAGTTTTTCGTAACGGGCATCCTTGCGTAATTCATCCATGCGTTGCATTTCGCGAATAGCCACATATTCCATTTCCGGTGTAATCATACCCTGGCGTGCATAATGCAGCTGACTGACATTGACACCTGACCTGGCACGGCGCGGCGCACGAATATGCTCGAAGCGCAATTGCGCCAGATCCGGGTCATTTTGGCGCTGATCACCGTATTCAGACGTAGGGCCGCTGAGGACTTCCGTGTCGCCACGCTCCTCGATCCAGGCACTGCGCACTTCAGGCATGCCTTTCATCAAATCAATATTCACGGTCGGGTCCGTAAACGGTCCTGACGTGTCATAAACAGTGATAGGCGGATTGCTTTCTGCTTCGCTGCCGTCCAGGTTGTGTGTCGGTGACTGGGCAATTTCACGCATAGGCACACGGATATCAGGCCGTGAGCCCTGTACATAAATCTTGGTTGAATTAGGAAAAGGTTGAGTCACCTCCGCAGACAATCGGGCGGTTTTTTGTAGAAACTCTTCGGGAATCGCGCTCATAGTGCATCCTCACATCAAATAAACATCAATCAAAAAAACAACAGGGATGCAGGGCAAAGCGACGAGGCACATGACTTGCTTCCCTACGCCGGTACAAACCGGATCAGGTTCAAAGGGTTAATCTCAGTTTTGTGCCGACAACAATTGCAAATTGCAAATCACACAAAACACCCCTAGCTCAGAAGGTCACAGTATACCGGCATTTGATACTGATCGCCCAGCGGAAGTATTAGCAAACCGATAATTGAGCTACACCCTGAATACGGCAAAAATTAATTCAGGTAATACAACCACTTGCTTGGCATTAACCAAACAATAGCATTAGAATGGCCCCATTAAAAACTGTGGATTTCATTATACGCTGAAAAATCAGTTTTAAATTTACGGATCAAATTCATAAACAATACGGAGTAAAAGTATGCTAAACCGTTATGGCTTAACCACAATCGTGCTAGGCACTGTACTGGCTATCAACACAGCAACCCATGCAGAAGAAACCGAAACTAATGAAGGACGGTGGTATATCAGCCCATCAATCAACTATATTTTCGCTGACGATGATCGTGTCGCAGATAACGACATCGGCCTGCAACTCGGCTTTGGCAAAGAGGTCTCGGAAAACTGGAATATTGAATTAAATCTCTTATCCGACCAACTTGATTTTGAAACAGGCTCAGGCAAATTCAAACAATATGGCCTGAGTGTAGATGCCTTGTATTTCCCTGATCGCAGCAGCCGTATCGCACCTTATGGCCTGCTTGGCCTGGGCGCTTTGCGCACCAAAGTGCCGGGAAACCGCAGCACTGATCCTATTGCTGAAATTGGTGTCGGCATCATGAGCCATCTGGATGACACGAATATGGCACTGCGCGCCGAAATTCGTTATCGGTATAACGATGACGATAGCAGCATCCCCTCGGAAGATAACTTCGGTGACTGGATTGTGGGTCTCGGGCTAGCCATTCCTTTCGGTGGCCACTCCACGCCCGCACCCGTCGCCACCCTCGACGATGATAAAGACGGCATCGGCAATGACACAGACCGTTGTGCCAATACCGTTCCAGGAGCCACCGTTAACGCCCTTGGTTGTGAACTGGACAACGATAACGACGGCGTTAAAAACAGCGCTGACAGTTGCCCCGATACTACTCAAGGCACCACAGTCGATGCTCGTGGCTGCAAACAGGACATGGACAGCGACAACGATGGCATCAAAAACAGCGCCGACAGTTGTCCCGATACGCCACAAGACAGTAAAGTTGATGCTCAAGGTTGTGAATTAGACAGTGACAACGACGGTGTCAAAAACAGCGCCGACAACTGCCCCGATACAGTTCCAAATGCCGGAGTCGATGCTCAGGGCTGCGAGCGGGATGATGATAATGACGGTATTAAAAACAGTGCCGACAACTGTCCTGATACTGCACAGAATGCCAAAACCGATAATCAAGGCTGCGAGCTAAAAAAAATCATCGCTCTTAAAGGCGTTACCTTTGCCAACAACTCAGCAGTGTTAACCGGAAATTCCGTAGAAGTGCTGGATGAAGCTGCTGCCACCCTGCGTCGTAATGCAGACCTCAACGTTGAAGTTGCTGGTTATACAGACAATAGGGGTTCAGCTACTTACAACGTCCGCCTCTCACAAAAGCGGGCCGAGACTGTTCGCGACTATCTGGTTACACAAGGTGTTTCAGCAGATATGTTAAGCGCCAAGGGTTACGGCCCGGAAAATCCGCTGGCCGACAATGCCACTGCGGATGGTCGTGCGGCCAACCGGCGCGTCGAATTGCGTATTCTGAAAAACTAAAGCAGCAACCTGTCCGTACAGCACATGCGACACAACCGTCATGTGCTGTACGGGACACATAAAAAACCAAAAAACCGGAGAGCAGTATGGATATCCTAAACAGCATCGACAACAACATGATCAATGAATATGTTATCCCCTGGTCTATCAGTCTTGTTTCTGCCCTGATTGTTTTCATCATCGGACGCTGGGCTGCAAAGCTGATTGTCAAAGGCATGAGGCGCGTACTTGAAAAGGCTGGAGTAGAAGCAACGCTGAGCAACTTCCTTGGCAACATTGTTTATGCTGCCTTGTTGATTGCCGTTATTATCGCCGCACTTAATCAACTGGGCGTAGATACCACATCAGTACTTGCCGTATTCGCCACCGCCGGCCTGGCCATTGGTCTGGCGCTGAAAGACTCACTGGGCAACTTTGCAGCAGGGGTTATGTTAATTCTCTTCAAACCCTTCAAAATAGGTGATTTTGTTGAGGCAGGCGGCTCCGCCGGAGTGATTGAAAACATTACCGTGTTTAATACCGTGATGCGCACGGGTGATAATCGCGAAGTCATCATACCCAATGGGCAGATTTATGCGGGCACGATTATCAATGTAAGCGCGCGTGATACGCGTCGTGTTGATCTGGTATTTGGCATCGGTTATGACGACAACATCAAGGAAGCAAAAAAAATCATTGAGCAGGTATTGGCTGCCGATGAGCGCATTCTCAAAAACCCGGCACCACTGATCGCTGTTGGTGAACTGGCAGACAGCAGCGTCAACCTCAATGTCCGCCCCTGGGTAAAGAGTGGCGACTACTGGGGTGTTTATTTCAGCCTGCTGGAAAATGTCAAAGAAGCCTTCGACGCCAAAGGCATCAGCATTCCCTACCCGCAAATGGATGTACACAACCCCAAAGCAGCCTGAATTCAGGCTCATGTAAAACAAAGCCAACCCGTTGCACGCGGGTTGGCTTTTTTGATGGAAAATAAAGGGCATGGCAGAATTTAGGTTTATCCTAAAATCCGCAGTTGAATGGCCTGTAGAGTGCCTTGAATGTTGTAACTGGCAAGGCGCGAGAGGAGTCATAGCCCACTATTGCGACGATGCGCAACGCGGCCAGACACAAAAGGCAACGTGTTTACCGAAGAAAACCCACATAAAATACAAGTGCTGCCGAGAACAACAGATGTCCACGAAATGCCCACGCTGCTATTACCTGCTGCAAGCGGCTAAAAGCACTCTGACTATTGATTTCACGTAACTACTCAGCCTACTTTCAAAGCCATTACATTTTTTCATCAGAAGGAATCAGCGCAGCACCCTCAAATGCATCGCTCAATGCGCTGAAGACATGATGCCCTTGCTTTTTAACGGTAGAGATAT
>JALSGT010000019.1 GCA_026982555.1 Chromatiales bacterium | reverse complement strand
CGGGTTAGCGGAGCGCCTTTTCTATATGCTCACGAAAAGGGCCGGGTTTCACGAAGCCTACCACACGATAGCTGCGGCGTTCTTTACCATCGACACCAAAGAAGAGAATGGACGGTGGGCCGAAGACGCTGAATTCTTTCATCAGGGCTTTGTCGATATCATCGTCGGCGGTGACATCCGCTTTTAACAGTACGGTGTTGGTCAGAGCTTGTTGTACGCCGGCATCGGAGAAGGTGTATTTTTCCATTTCTTTGCAGGACACACACCAGTCAGCATAAAAATCCACCATCACTGATTTACCGGCAGCGGAGGCGGCAGCGACTTCACGCTCCAGCTCGGCCAGCCCTTTGAAGTTTTTGAAGACCATTTTGCCGCCGTGCTGCATGTTGCCCATGGCCGCACCACCGCCACCACCACCGGCACTCATGGCCAGGCCGTGCAGGGGTTGCAGGGTATCTTTACCGCCTGCCGCTGCGCCGAACAGTTGCAGGGCACCGTAAACAAGCAATACGACACCAAGGCCTTTCCACAGTTTACGCCAGCCGGAGCCTTCGCCTACGGGGTCCAGTGCGCCCATGTAGACGGCGGAACCAATCATCAGTGTGCCCCACAGCATCATAGCCACGCCGACGGGTATGATGCGTTCCAGCATCCATATGGCAACGGCCAGCATCATGACGCCGAACACGGCTTTGATGGTGTCCATCCAGGTACCTGCTTTGGGCAGCAGTTTGCCTGCCGAGGCACCAATGAGCAGCAGTGGTGCGCCCATGCCCATGCTGAGGGCAAACAGGGCCATGCCGCCAAGTACCATGTCACCGGTCTGACCGATGTAGATCAGTGCGCCTGCCAGCGGTGCGGCTACACAGGGGCCAACGATGAGAGCGGATAACAGGCCCATGATGGCGACACCTGTGAGTGTGCCGCCTTTCTGGCGGTTGCTGGCATTAGTGAGTTTGCTTTGAATGAACGAGGGCATTTGCAGTTCGTAAAAGCCAAACATGGAAAATGACAGTGCAACAAATACAGCGGCAAAGCTGCCGAGGATCCACGGGTTCTGGAAGGCCGCCTGCAAGTTCTGACCAAAGGCTCCAGCGGCGATCCCGGCGACGGTGTAAGTCAGTGCCATGGCCAGTACGTAAACCAGTGACATGATGAAGGCGCGACGGGTGGTGATGCTTTTGCCCTGGCCGATGATGATGCTGGAGAGGATGGGTATCATCGGGAAAACACAGGGGGTGAAGGCCAGCAGCAGGCCAAAACCGAAAAAGGTAAGAATGGTGAGCAGGGTGTTGCCGCTGGCCAGCGAGTCGGCAATGCGATCCTGTTCGGAGCGAGGCATGTCACCCGTGCTGTTGGCGTTTGTATCCGCCCCGGCTGTTGCTGCCGTGGCCGAACCGGCAGGCAGAGAAACGGGCATTTCTTTGGTGATGGGTGGATAACAGAATCCGGCATCGGCACAACCCTGGTATTTGGCCACGAGGATAACGTCGGTGGCGTTAAGGTTTGTGCGCTCTAACGGGATATCGATGTCCACGTCATGGTAATACACCATCATTTCACCAAAGGATTCATCGATCTTCTTTTTACCTTCGGGCAATACGGGGGTGCCGAGGGTAATACCGTCAGCTTCTTTTAATTCAAACTTGAATTTGTCTCGATAGAGGTAGACTTTGTCGGCGATATCCCAGCGGACACGTAACGTGTTGCCGTTAACCGCTTCCGCAGAAAAAGTGAAAGCCTGGTCGGGATGCAGAAAGCCATCGTCGGAATCAATGAGTCCCAGACTGCTGCCCAGGCTCTTTAACGCATTGAGCGGGTTAAAACCGCCCGAGTCATTAGTGGTATTGACAGCCGTTTCAGCAGAGGCCAGCGGGGGCAGGTCAAAGGTGACAGTTTTAGTCTGTGGCGGATAACAAAGCCCTATATCTGCGCAGCCTTGCGAGGTGATCTTCATGGTGAGTGTGTTGGCAGTACCGGTGCGGGTAATGGGGATATCGATAGCAACGTGCTTGCTATAGGTTTCCATTTTGCCGAAAAACTCGTCTTCTTTGATTTTCCCCTTGGGAAAGCCGGGGGTGCCGGGCCGGATACTTTCTGTTTCGCTGACGAATTTGAATTTGTCGCGATACAGATAATATTTGTCGGCAATTTTCCATTCAGCCCGAACGGTGTTGGCATCGATGACGCTGGTAGTAAGTGCGAATGCCTCGTCGGGCATCAATGGTTCTTCATCCTCAAAACTGTCAACACCGGCCTGAATATTGCTGCCCAGCAGCAATATGAGAAGGGTGAATAGTAGTCGTTGTGCAATGGTCATAGTGTGTCTCATCAGTTTGTTCTGGTTGCTGTTTGTTGTTCAATCCACTGGAGATAACCATTCAGCCCCTGGGCTATGGGGACAGCGATTACCTCGGGAAGTTCATACGGGTGCAGCTTTGTAATGGCCTGTTCCAGTGCCGGGTATGCTGTGTCCGTCGTTTTGATCAAGAGCAAATGCTCCTGGGCTGTTTCCCGTTTTCCCTGCCATTGATAGATGGAAGTCAGCCCTGGCAGGATATTCACACAGGCTGCCAATGCTTGATCCACCAATTGATTGGCAATATTCTGTGCGGTGGCTTGATCCGGGCAGGTACACAGAATAAGTAAATGCGATGTTGATGGTTGTGCAGGCTTGCGCATTACTTGATTCCTTACTTCTGTCATATCGTATCGTGGGCGGCATATCTTTACACGCCTGTTAACAAGAGTCGATGAGTGTTTTTCCTCTAACCAGTTGATTTATATGGCGGATGTATTGAAATGGCATTTTGGTAAAGTATATTGCAGGCTGGGTGGTGCTTGTTTCCGGCAAAAGTGATCGCATATCACGGGAAAGGCTCTGATATAGTGCGGCTATCGGTTTTTGGAAACAGTTGCACCGGAAATAATTAATGAACCCCTTCGCACTATTACTTGTTCTGTTTTTGACCATTCCTCTGTTGGAAATCTACCTGCTGATCAAAGTAGGTGGCATCATCGGTGCCCTTCCTACCGTATTCATGGTGGTGTTTACTGCCGTGCTGGGTGCATGGTTATTGCGTATTCAAGGTTTTGCCACGCTGGCCCGGATAAAACGCACCATGGCTCAGGGCGGCATTCCCGCTATGGAGATGCTGGAAGGCGCAGTATTGCTGGTGTCTGGTGCATTGTTGCTGACCCCTGGGTTTTTTACCGATGCCATTGGTTTTTTATGTTTGATCCCCTCGTTACGCCGCACCATGATCCGCTGGATGCTGGGACGGTTTTTGACACCACCGGGTGGCTTTGGCGGGACAGGTGGCCCGCATCGCGGGGGAGATTCGCCGGGCTCTCACCGGCCAAATACTATCGAGGGTGAATATCGTCGTGAAGATGACTGAGGCGGACTAAATAAAACACGTCCATTAATCAGAGGCTGGCTGCTTTCACCGGACTTTAAAAATAATCAACATTTGTACGAAACACGTTATCGATGGAATATGGCCAAAAAAACAGCGCCTTGAAATCCGTTTGCGTTATCGTACTGATATTGAACAACGCACTGATAAAACTGAAAAACGTGAAGACACCGATCTTTATGCCCGCTACACATTGAAATTTTGACAATAAAAAACCGGTCATGCAGCAGTGTTTCTGTGGACGCTGCATGATCCGAATGGGATTTGTGTTTGAGCGAGTACATTAACCACTTTATATTGCAGCGGACTCAGGTTACTTCCAGACATCGTCTTCTCAGATAATGTGAAGGCAACCGGGAATTGCTTTTGGCCTGCTTAATTGTATAGACTGCGCTGGCTATGGACTTTTTTCGCCAGACAAACAAACGGATATTGCTATTGTGGAGCGTATTGCTCTCTCTAATGTTGCTGTGCGCGCAAGGCGTTAAATTACACGCTCATGATCTGGGTCACGGGGATGAACACCATTCCAGCGACGGCCATATTCATGCCATTGAGGCAACGGGTGATCGCGGTTATTTAAGCAAAATGCATTTTGCTCATGACACATCTCACAGCGAGCATCATGATGGCGTGGTATCCGAGGTTGATATCAGTCCTGACGGGTTATTGAAAAATACCAATAGCAGCGTTTTTGCGATAATGTTGTTCGCTCTCTTTTTTATCTTAATGGTATTAATTTCTTCACGACAGCTTATTCAGCGCTGCCGGGAGAGTCAGCTCATTTTTCGCAGCTGCCAGCTTTTTTCTCCGCCTTTACGGGCTCCACCACAGTATTACTCTTTCTAAACATTCTTTATATCGGTTTTTTTCGGTCTTGCTCTGTTGTCAGGCGACGCATGACGTTGTTTGCATGATGCTGAAAACCAACCCATTTTTTAAATCAGGTTTTGTTACGCCTGCACGGTTGCAAGCGTACACAAGGAGTTTGTAATGCGGGTATCTTTTTTTATGCCGAGACAGATGGTTATATTTTATTGGGCATTACTGAGTTTAATCGTCACTACCGGCATTGCTGTCGCCGCCGACTCAGATATTGCCAAACGCACGATGAGTTTGCATGAAGCGGTTGCTAAAACCATCGAACATAACCCGGATTTGCGAGCTTTCAGTCATCAATTAAATGCGCAGCAGGGACGAGTGCAACAAGCTGGGCTGGCTCCCAGTCCTGAGTTCAATGTTGAGCTGGAAGACATTTTGGGCACGGGGAACAATAAAGGTGTGGATAGCGCTCAGGCAACTTTCAGTATTAGCTGGGTGCTTGAGCGTGGAGTCCGTCAGCGTTACGTTGATGCCGCACACGCAGGTTCATCGTTAATTGCAGTTGAAGCGGATATCAAACAACTTGATGCAGCAGCTGAAACTGCGCGTCGTTATCTTGTCAGTCTGGCATATCAAGCGCGAGAGGTGAATGCGGATAAAACCATTCAGCTTGCAGAAGAAACGATTAAATCTGTACACAAGCGGGTAAAAGCAGGCAAGACACCGGAGGCTGAGCTATCCAGAGCGCAAGCGGAACTCGCACGCAGAAAGCTGGAACGTGAAGACATTGAGCACGAACTGTTATCCGCGAATCGTCGTTTGGCTGCTCAATGGGGTGAGACGGTGCTGACGTTTTCCCGGGTTGAGGGTGACATTACCCGCCTTCCCCAGGTGGCATCATTTGAAACGCTCAAAGCCCGGTTACCCCAAAATCCTGAGTTTGCCCGGCTCTTGTCTGACCAGCTGTTAAAAAAAGCGGAATTACAGCTCGCATTGGCGCGAGACAAATCCAGCTGGCGCATCAATGCGGGAAT
>JALSGT010000018.1 GCA_026982555.1 Chromatiales bacterium | reverse complement strand
GCTGGATTGCGATTATTGCCTTTGCTGCGGTTTTTGCCCCGTTTTTGGCGAATTCGCACCCTTTATTACTCAGTATTAATGGTGAGATCAGCAGTCCTGCACTGCGTTTTTTAACAGCAGGTGATGTGACGACACTGGGTGTTTTTGTTTGTGTTGTTGTGCTTTATTTTTTCCACTTATCCTTCACAAAAAATATGGCGGTTCTGGCGGTTGTTGGTGGTGGTATTGCATTATTGAGTGTTATTTTTGTTAACCCGCTTCAGCTGACGGTTTACGAACAGTATCGTGTTAACGAAGCGGCTGAAAATTATGACTGGGTTATTCGTGCCCCCATTCCTTATTCACCAAAAGATTATATTCGGGAACAAGGCGACACTGGACTGGAAGCTCCCTTAAGTGATGAACATCGTATTCATCTTATGGGCACGGAAGAAAATGGCGCAGATGTGTTGAGCCGAATGATACATGCCTCACGTATTGCATTGGCCATTGGTTTTATTGCGACGGGGATCGCGCTGTTTATTGGTGTTATTCTGGGCGGCTTGATGGGTTATTTTTCCGGTATCGTGGATATGATCGGCATGCGTCTGGTCGAGATATTTGAAGCGGTACCCACCTTGTTCTTATTGTTGATTTTTGTTGCTTTTTTTGAGCGCAGTTTATACGTGATGATGATCATTATTGGCATAACCGGCTGGCCGGGCTATGCCCGGTATGTGCGTGCTGAGTTTCTGCGTTTACGGCAACAGGAGTTTGTGCAGGCGGCCATTGTTTGTGGCTTGCCACTACGCTCTGTTTTGTTTCGTCATATGCTGCCCAATGGCATGGCACCCATTCTGGTGGCAGCCAGTTTTGGTGTCGCTTCGGCCATTCTTGCAGAGGCGACGTTAAGCTTTCTGGGATTGGGGCTGGTGGATAATCCGTCATGGGGACAGATGTTAAATCAGTCAGTACAGTCTTCCACCTTTAACTGGTGGATGGCTGCTTTTCCGGGAGGCGCGATATTTTTAACGGTATTTGCGTATAACCTGATCGGTGAGTCGATGCGCGATGCGATTGACCCTCACCTGAAACGCAAGTCCTGAATCATGTTATTAACCGTTAAAAACCTGAAAACGTACTTAAACTCTGGCACAGAAGTGGTCCGGGCCGTTGATGGTATTTCATTTAATATCGAAAAAGGCGAAACGTTCTGTCTGGTGGGGGAATCCGGCAGCGGTAAATCGATTACTGCACTTTCAATCATTCAGCTTATTCCCAAAGAAATCTGTCAGCACCCGGATGGTCAGATCTGGTTTGATTACCGACACAACGATGGCACGCAGGAACAGGTCAATATGCTGGATCTGGCTGAGCATCCCCAGCGTGATATTCGCGGTGCCCGTATTGCCATGATTTTTCAGGAGCCCATGACGTCACTGAATCCTGTTTACACGATAGGCGATCAGATCATTGAGGCATTACAGTTGCACTGGCCGGAACTGGATGACGATAGTGCGCGACAGCGTGCTATCGATGCTTTGGCACAAGTGCAAATTCCAGACCCGGAACAGCGTGTTGATGAGTATCCTCATCGTTTGTCCGGTGGGCAGCGTCAACGGGTGATGATTGCCATGGCAATGGCCTGTGAGCCTGATCTGTTGATTGCTGATGAACCAACAACAGCGCTGGATGTCACCGTGCAAGCAGAAATTCTACGCTTGATGAAAGATCTTCAGGAACGCAGAGGTATGGGGATTTTGTTTATTACCCATGATTTTGGTGTCGTTGCGAAAATGGCGCACAAAGTGGCTGTGATGCGTAATGGGCTGATTGTCGAAGCAGGCAGTTTGCAGCGGGTTTTACAACAGCCTGAACATGATTATACCAAAGAGCTGCTGGCGGCCTTGCCTGAGAATATGATTCGTGCGCGTACTGAGGCCGGGGAGGGCGGTAAATATACGCGCACGATTGTAGAGGACAAGCCCGTACTCGTGGCAAAAGGCTTAAAAGTTCATTTTCCCGTTAAAAAAGGCGTATGGGCACGGACGGCAAGTTATGTAAAAGCGGTAGATGATATTGATTTAAGCATCAGTGAAGGTGAAATTGTTGCTCTGGTGGGGGAGTCCGGTTGTGGTAAAACAACGTTGGGGCGGGCATTGTTGCGTTTAATCGAACCCACAGACGGGGAGATTTTTTTTGCGGGTACGAATATTGTGCCGTTAAAACGCCGTGAAATGAAGCCGTTTCGCACGCAAATGCAAATGATTTTTCAAGACCCCATGTCATCATTGAATCCCCGGCTGAATATTGCGACAACCCTGACTGAACCGATGGCCGTACACGGTATTGGCTCAAGTCAGGAAGAGCGTCTTGACCTGGCGCGACAGATGTTAATACGTGTACAGCTGTCTGATGCTCATTTGTGGCGTTATCCCCATGAATTTTCCGGCGGGCAACGTCAGCGAATTGGCATTGCCCGTGCCTTGGTGCTCAATCCGAAATTTATTGTGTGTGATGAAGTGACCAGTGCCCTTGATGTGTCTGTGCAATCGGAAATCCTGCAAATGCTGCTGGATCTGCGTGCTGAACGACAGCTGTCATTGCTCTTTATTACGCATGATATTGGTGTTGTGGAATATGTCAGTGATCGTATGGTGGTCATGAATGAAGGGAAAATCGTTGAACAGGGTTTGACAGACGATATTTGTCATTCTCCACAAGAAGCGTATACGCAGAAATTACTGGCTGCGGTACCCCGGTTGTATGGATGAGGTGCAGGGCAGTTTCTACGGAGTGCGTAGAGAAAACCATGATGATAAACTGGCGGCCATTCACCAACGCAAACCGGGGTAATCATGGCAGGACACAGTAAATGGGCCAATATTAAGCACCGCAAGGCCGCTCAGGATGCCAAGCGCGGTAAAATTTTCACCAAACTGATTCGTGAAATAGTGGTTGCCGCCCGTACCGGCGGCCCGGATTCAGACAGCAATCCACGCCTGCGTGATGCGGTGTCCAAGGCGCTGAGCGCCAATATGAAAAAGGATACCGTGGAAAATGCCATTAAACGGGGGGCCGGTGCCGGTGAAGGTGAAAATTACGATGAAATCCGCTATGAAGGCTATGGCCCCGGTGGTGTGGCGGTGATGGTGGATTGTCTCACCGATAACCGTAATCGCACGGTCTCTGAAGTGCGGCACGCCTTTACCAAAAGTGGCGGCAATTTGGGCACGGATGGTTCCGTGGCGTATCTGTTCAGCAAAACTGGCATGATCAGTTATGCCGCAGGGGCAGATGAAGACGCCATTATGGAAGCCGCGCTGGAAGCCGGTGCTGATGATATTGTGACCAATGACGATGGCAGTATCGACGTATTGACACCCTGGGAAGAACTGGTGCCCGTGAAAGAGGCCATGATCGCCGCCGGGTATGAACCTGACAATGCCGAGGTCACCCAGCAGGCCGCTACCTCGGTGGACCTGGAACTGGAGGATGCGGAAAAGGTGATGCGCCTCATTGATATGCTGGAAGACCTCGACGATGTGCAAAGCGTGTTTACCAACGCTGATTTTTCGGATGAAGTAATGCAGAAGCTGGCTGGATAGATATGAAAGCCGGTTGCTGCCTTTTTTCTCTATCATAATGATGCGTATTCTTGGCATTGATCCCGGCTCACGATTTACGGGCTTCGGTATCATTGAAAGCGATGGACGCAGCGCACACTACGTGACCAGTGGCTGCATTCGTGTAACAGGAGAGACCTGGGCGGAGCGCCTTGGCGTTATTTTTGAAGGGGTTTCCGAGCTGGTACACATTCACCAGCCCGATGAAATGTCCATTGAAAAAGTGTTTATGCATCGTAATGCAGACTCTGCGCTTAAACTGGGACAGGCGCGCGGCGCGGCCATTTGCGCAGTGATTACCCGTGCTGTGCCCGTGCATGAATATACCCCTGCTGAAATCAAGCAATCGGTGGTGGGCAAGGGTAATGCCGCCAAAGAGCAGGTGCAGCACATGGTGCGGGTGTTGCTTAACCTGCCGGGTAATCCGCAGGCTGATGCTGCTGATGCATTGGCAGCCGCGTTGTGTCACGGCAATACCCGGCTTGTGGCAAAACAATTAGCGACATCGCTGAAAATGCATTTGGACAAAAATAACCCTGTTGTGTAAAAAAATGGAAAAAATATGATTGGCCGATTGCACGGTATTCTGCTGGAAAAACAGCCTCCCCAATTATTGTTAGATGTGGGTGGTGTGGGTTACGAAATTTCCGCTCCCATGACCACATTTTATGAGTTACCCGAAACCGGTAACGAAATCACCCTGCGCACACATCTTGCCGTGCGCGAAGATGCCCATGTGTTATACGGTTTTTTGCGTGAACAGGATCGTTTATTGTTTCGTACCTTGATCAAGGTTTCCGGTGTCGGTCCCAAACTGGCCCTGGCCATTCTCTCTGGCATGTCGGCAGATGAATTTGCGGGCTGTGTACAAAATGGTGACTCGGCTTTGCTCACCCGGCTACCGGGCGTTGGCAAAAAGACCGCCGAACGCTTGGTGGTGGAATTAAAAGATCGTCTCAAAGACTGGCAGGGTTCGACATTGACAGCAGATATTTCGACAAACCGTGCTGTTCCTGCCAGCGATGCACTGAAAGATGCCATCAGCGCACTGGTGTCATTGGGTTACAAACCACAGGAGGCAAGCCGCATGGTGAGTCAACTGGAAAGCGATGGTTTGGCCAGTGAAGAGCTGATCCGACTGGCGCTGAAGGCTGCGGCGCAATAATTTTTGTTTAAGGGTAGGAGGAGGGCGATTGTGTTAGCGTCGGCAGTTAAAAAACCGGTGTATTTTGTCTTGTTGGCCATTTTGTTATTGTCGGCCTGCAAGGCTACGCAATCTGTTGGATTGCAGGATTATTCCAATGGTATTCACATTGCAGTAACTGCCAGTACCACAAATCCAGCGTACACTATTACAGAAACCGTAGGGGTTGCGGGTTCGGGTTATGCCTATTTACTTGAAAAGACCAACAGGCGCTGGCGGGTAATGTACGACTCTTTTGATGCCAAGGCCTTCGCAAAACCAGTGGGCAATGTACGAGAGGTGCCTGCTGACAGTGAAGTATTATGGACGGATGGTATTAATGTAGTGGTTTATTTTGGCACTGAGCCATTACTGTTCAGCAGAAAAGATGGTTCTTTTGCGTGTCCGAAAAATAAAGAAGCGCCAAGTCATCGCGCCTGTCGTAGCGCCTTAAGTAAAGCTAAAAATTTGTTTGGTGGTTTGGGTGGCGAAAATACACATCGTCCTTTTGTGTTGGATTTTGACGAGATCAGACAGGCTGTGGAGGATAGCGGAATCGTGGCTATTGCCAAACGACGTTTGGCAGCAGAAAAATAACCTTTTTGAGTGGGAACAGGCAGAAAGCGCTAACTTACCATCAGTTTGATACCAGCATGTTTAATCTCTGAGGATTTAACCTATCCGGCATTCACAATGTTTTGCAGTGCGCCAATTTCTTTATTGAAGGTTGCTTCATCGCTTGTACAGATATTAATATGACCCAGTTTTCTGCCTGAGCGTTCTTCTTTGCCGTATAAATGTAAATTCGCATGCGTTTGTTGCAGAATTTTTTCGCGTGATGGAACGGTACTGATGATATTGATCATGGCGGCGTAGTCGCTACTGTCCGTTGAGCCTAAAGGTAAATCGAGTATTGCGCGCAGATGGTTTTCGAATTGATCAATGATCGCTCCATCCTGGGTCCAGTGGCCTGAGTTATGTACGCGGGGTGCAAACTCA
>JALSGT010000017.1 GCA_026982555.1 Chromatiales bacterium | reverse complement strand
CATGAAACTCTGCGGTTTTAACGCCGGGCTGGATCAGCCACTGTTTGTTATTGCTGGCCCCTGTGTCATCGAATCCGAACAGCTGGCCATGGACACCGCCGCAACATTGAAAGAAATAACCGACAGGATGGGCATTCCGTTTATCTACAAATCCTCCTTCGACAAGGCCAACCGTTCCTCCACATCCAGTTATCGCGGGCCGGGTATCGAAGAAGGATTGCGCATCCTGCAAAAAGTCAAAGACGACATTGGCGTACCGGTGCTCACCGATGTGCATGAAGACACACCTCTGGATGAAGTTGCCAGCGTAGTGGACGTATTACAAACCCCCGCGTTTCTTTGCCGACAAACCAACTTCATTCAGAATGTGGCGCGTACCGGCCTGCCGGTGAACATCAAAAAAGGCCAGTTTCTCGCTCCCTGGGACATGAAAAATGTCGTGGGTAAAGCGCGTGAAGCTGGTAACGACAACATCATGGTTTGTGAGCGTGGTGTCTCCTTCGGTTATAATACGCTGATTTCGGACATGCGTGGCCTGGTGGAAATGCGCAACACGGGTTGTCCGGTGGTGTTTGATGCCACCCACTCCGTGCAACAGCCGGGCGGGCAGGGTGCAACCTCCGGTGGTCAACGCCAGTTTGTGCCCGTGCTGGCACGTTCGGCAGTGGCGGCGGGTGTCTCCGGGCTGTTTATGGAAACGCATCCCGAGCCGGAAAAAGCCCTCAGTGATGGGCCCAATGCCTGGCCGCTGGGTGAGATGGAAAGCCTGCTGGAAACCTTGAAGGCGCTGGATGATGCTGTGAAGGCACGAGGGTTTGGGCACGATCCTGTATAATGGATCGTTTTATCGGGTATGCCGTGAGGCATTTGTGCAAAATGGCAAATTCTGGATTCCGGCCTCCGCCAGAATGACGGTAATAGAATAAATCAGGGATCCCATCAAGAATTACTGGATAATTTAGGCAACATTAACAAAAAAACCTGGAGTACCAATGACCGCGAAAATCGCCAACATACACGCCCGTGAAATTATTGATTCCCGAGGCAACCCCACCGTCGAAGCCGACGTCACCCTGGAGTCTGGCCACATGGGCCGTGCTGCGGTACCATCCGGTGCATCCACCGGCTCCCGCGAAGCCATCGAACTGCGTGACGACGACAAATTCCGCTATTTGGGCAAAGGCGTACTCAAGGCCGTAGCCAACATCAATGGTGAAATCCGTGACGCCTTGCTGGGAAAAGACGCCAGTGACCAGGCCGCCATTGATCAACTGATGATCGAACTCGACGGCACCGAAAATAAAGACCGTCTTGGTGCCAATGCGCTACTGGCTGTTTCCATGGCCGCCGCCAAAGCCGCTGCCAGCGCAGCAGGTGTTTCACTCTATCGTTATCTGGGTGGTGAAAACGCCACCACACTGCCAGTGCCGATGATGAACATCATCAACGGTGGCTCACATGCTGACAACAGCGTAGATTTGCAGGAATTCATGATTCAGCCCGTGGGCGCAACCAATATATCCGAAGCCATCCGTTGCGGTGCTGAAATATTTCATGCACTGAAAAAAGTATTGGGTGATCGTGGCCTGAATACCGCAGTGGGTGACGAAGGGGGATTTGCCCCGGACCTGCCCTCCAACGAAGCAGCCATTGAAGTCATTATCGAAGCCATTGAAGCAGCGGGTTACACACCGGGCAAAGATGTCTTCATCGCCATCGATGCCGCCGCCTCTGAATTTTACAAAAATGGAAAATACGAACTGACCTCGGAAGGCAAATCATTAACGGCTGCTGAATTTGTTGATGTGCTGGCCAGCTGGGTGGACAAATACCCCATTCTCTCTATTGAAGACGGACTGGATGAAAGCGACTGGGAAGGCTGGGCCATATTGACCGAAAAACTGGGAGATAAAATTCAGTTAGTGGGCGACGACCTGTTCGTTACCAACACCAAAATACTTAAACGCGGTATTGATAACAATATTGCCAACTCCATCCTTATCAAAGTCAACCAGATTGGCACGCTGACAGAAACCTTTGCCGCCATCGACATGGCCAAAGCCGCCGGTTACACCTCGGTGATGTCGCACCGCTCTGGTGAAACGGAAGATGCCACGATTGCTGATCTCGCCGTCGCCACCGGCACGGGGCAGATCAAGACCGGCTCCCTGTCGCGCTCTGACCGCATCGCCAAATACAACCAGTTATTGCGCATTGCCGAAGAGCTGGGCGACAAAGCAACCTATCCCGGCATGACTGCTTTCAAGCGTGCCTGAACTGAAATGAAGTAAAGATGAAAACCATCATCGCCGCCCTTATCGTCCTGTTTGTACTGTTACAGTTCAAGCTTTGGCTCGGTGAGGGCGGTATGAAGGACGTGTGGACACTGGACGAAGCCATTGCCGCACAGACTGACAAAAATACGCGGCTCAAAGAGCGCAACCAGACACTTTCTGCCGAAGTGGATGATCTCAAACAGGGGCTTGAAGCCATCGAAGAACGTGCCCGTTATGACCTGGGCATGATCAGGGAAGGCGAAACCTTTTATCAGGTTGTCGATTGAGTTTGGCTTGCTCAATTATCAAAATCCATTTTTTTAGTGTCACACTGCCGTGGCAGTGTATCTGAAATACGAAGGTATTAAAGGTAATGGGACCGTCACAGGATATAAAAGCCACATTGAGATACAGACAGTGAATTTTGGAATTGTCTGGAAGATTTCCATGTATTAATAGACGAAAATTTAAAGCTGTAATAAAAATTATGATAATTAAGGACTTATAGGATTTGGCCTGTACCGGAGATAATAGGGGAAATCACAAAATGCCTATTGAAAAAAAACCTGGCTCACCTGTTGCCTATCGATATACAGCCCCTGGTTTTAGAGAATATAAAGTTAAAGACAATGATAGCTGGGAAAGTTTGGCAAGAACTTACAATATGGAAGTTTGGGAGCTCATTTACCAAAACTTCAAAACCCAAAAGACATTGCCGAAACAAATTGGTATCTTCATCATTATGTTGGCTGCACAAAAAAGACCAAAAATGGCGCGAACTGGGTATTTAGTTCTAAGGACACTCCGGGAGTTGTAAGGGTTCCCGTACGGCAGATTATTATTCCTGCAGGAAATGCCAAGAAGAAAGCTGAGCCGAAATTTAAAAACGTATGGGCAGGCTTAGGTAAAGGCCACTCAGGCGACTTGTTTATTGTTGGTGCGCATGACCTGACCGGAATGATTTACAATATGGGTGATGAGTTGCCAAATGTAAGAAATGCAATGTTAAATATAAACGGATACAAGCTTGGCTTGGGGCTTGGTGGCAGTGTTGGTGCGGTTTTTATATTGGCGCATGGTTATGATACCAGTTCTGAAATGCAGGGGGTTAGTGGAGGCTGGGATTTTGATATAGCAATCATGGCAAAATTAGGTGATTTTCTTAAGGGTGTGAGAGATTTGAGGAATACAGTCGATACTATACAAAAATATAAAAAAATGCGCTACTTGACAGAAAACCTTATTAAAAATATGGGGGTGACTGAGCCAGGGATTTACACAATACCAATTCCACTGGCCGGTGTGGGGGTACACTTGTGGGGAGGATATAAATTTGGTGATGTGAGTGTTTTGCGAACAGGTAAAGGTATCTTCTAGTGATGAATAATGTCGTGCAAAAGGTGATCATGCTATGGTTTTTCAGTTTTATATCAGTATATAGCTATGCCGGTGCTGACGTTGAGGCATGTAATGTTGAGAAGATCAAGTCGAATATTTTATCTCATCTTGAAAGTATTCGTGATTACCAGTTTACTACAGAGGTATTATTTGATGGTACTTTTGCTAACTCTCAAGTTAAAGGGAAACGACCTAACCAGTTGTATATTCAGCTTAGTATACAGCCACCCTCCAAGCCACTTATAATCACAGCCGTCTATGATGGTGTTCACCAGTGGGTGCAATCTAAAAATTCTTCAATGACACATGTGATGAAAATTGAGCTTGCAAAATTAACATCTCCTCAAAGGCCGTTTGATTCGTCTTACAATGTAATGGGGACGGGTTTGTTGAATGGGGAAGGGTATCCAACAACTATTTCTGTATTGCTGACAACATATAATCTACAGGCCCAATGTACAAATGAATTAATAAATCTATCTGGACGTATTAATATCGATGCGTTCAAAAAATATGCAAAAACAGTCAAATTTCTGGCGTCTAAGTCTGATAATGTAGAGCGGTTCGCAAGATTGTTTGGTTTTATAAATTTGAATTTTGATTCTAATGATTATACTGTTCGCGACTATTCTTTTGGTGCTGATAGCAATGCAGTAAAATTCCATGTCAAGTTTTCCGGTGTTCAAATCAATCAAGGGTTGGATGATATGGTGTTTCGGTATTCACCTCCTAGCGGAGTGGCAGTAACCGATATTACGAATGATTTGATCATGCAAAATAGTCAGGCAATAAATTAGCCAGTGTCAATTTTTACAAAAACAGTCGTATCTGAAAAAGCTGTGTTGTTGTGGATAATAATGTGCGCAATAGCGACTATTGCTAGTGTGTTGTTGGGTGGCATCATTATATATTTTATATATGACTGTTGGCCTGTTACACGAATACAATTTGGTGGGTTATGCCTATCGAAAATTCAACCAGATTTTCTACAGTTTTTACCTCTTGTGATTGGTGTTGTAGCAGGTTCTATAATGACTGTTAAGCTTTTGGAAGCCGGAAAAAAGTAGCTGGGTGATGCCGTCAGCCCGTTAGAATACGTTTTATGCAGCCATAGAAAATTAGTGTGGCATCAAAGTTAATTGTTTGCTCAAATTGACTTTTAGAGGTGTGTAACACTATCAATCTCGATACTTTAACCTTAAGAATTTGTAGGGAAATGAGGCGCTGACAGGTTTAATGTGTCAACTAACTTACTCATGCCTCCAGAGCAATCAGGCTCGGAAATACGGTGGCCACTATTATTTTTAGTGCCCGCTTGAAAACCCCTGAAACAGGCTACGATTTCGAGTGAGGTTAATTCGCCTATTAATGCAATGGCTCTTTTTGTACTCTGTTGATTGTTCTGATCGACAAAAAATGAGAGCAGCCCATTTGATTGGCTTGCGTGTTAGAAATTTGCACATGCCGGAGTCGTTAGTTGTTTTGAAATGGAATGAAATATGAACCTTAAGAACAGTATTTTTTATTGAATGCTTCGTCCATAACGCAAGAAGGAAGGCGAAACCTTTTATCAGGTTGTCGATTGAGTTTGAGTTCTTCTACTAAAAACAATACTTCTTCCCTGTCTCCACATTTCTGGGCTGTCATACCCGCCGCAGGTGTCGGTGCGCGCATGGCATCTGACCGACCCAAACAATATCTGCCACTTGCCGGACGAACTGTCATTGAACACAGCCTGAATGCCATGTTGAATCACCCGGCGATTAAGGGTGTGGTGCTGGCCATTGCCACTGATGATGAATATTGGGCGGCGTTGGATTACCAGCACCCAAAACCCGTCCTGCGTGCGCCGGGCGGGACAGAGCGTTGTCATTCCGTGTTGAACGCGCTTGATGTGTTGCAGACGATGGCCAGTGAAGCCGATTGGGTGTTGGTGCATGATGCTGCACGGCCCTGCCTGCGTCAGGATGATATCAGCCAGCTCATGGAATGCTGCAAACATCACCCGGTGGGTGGCATTCTCGCGGTGCCTGTAAAAGACACTATCAAACAATCCATGGACTCCAGCCAGGCCGGCACCATTGCTGTGACGGTTGATCGTTCTCTGTTGTGGCATGCACAAACCCCGCAAATGTTTCGTCTGGGTATGTTGCGTGATGCGTTGAGGCAAGCGCTGGCGGCGGGTGTGACAATGACCGATGAGGCCTCTGCATTGGAATGGTGTGGTCAAATGCCCCTGCTGGTCGAGGGGCATGGCGACAATATCAAAATTACCCGCCCGGAAGATTTGCCCCTGGCGGCGTTTTATTTTTCCCGGCTGCGGTTGGCAGACGGCACTTGATAGCGGCAATTTGCGTATATGGTGTCATTACCTGGCCCAACCATTTGAAAACTGAATTTTTGCGCATTAAATAAATTATGGTCTTCGCTAATGGGTTTTTCCCCGAAGTATCTATGGTGTCAAAACGATCCATAGTCTCGAAACCCTTTGATGCCAACGCTTTTCGCAATTCGTAAAAGGTGAACCAGTTAACAGCAGGATAGGTTGCATGGCCAGCCAATTCTGGTCGTATAGTAGAGGCAAGGTGCTCAAAATATTTTTTCATCCGCCGGGGGTACCAGCTATACAATGGAAGATTAAATTCTTGCTGAATAGGGCAAAGCCTGTTGCTTGTTGTTAAGTAAAGGATGCCGCCGGGCCGTAAAACCCTTGTAAACTCATTAATACATGCAACCCAGTCCGGTACATGCTCCAGAAGCTCCGGAACCAGGCAGACATCCATCGAATTATCGGCCCACGGCAGTTTTGTTGCGGAACCAACCCTGAAATCAATCCCGCACCCGGCTGTGGCAGCGCGCTTTTTCGCTAATGCCACAAGCGGCTTGTTGACATCCAAGCCATACACTTGATGCCCGGCTTCTGACCAAATGATGCTTGATGTTCCAGCACCACAACCGATATCCGCCACTGCAAGAACCTCAGGGTAGTCTGGATTGGAGGCAGCAATCCGTAAAACAGTATCGCGAATGCTGATAAACCGGTACAATGCCTCCTCGCTTGCACTTTCCTGTGCATAATAATCGAGAAACTGTTCCCGTGATGAGTGATTCCATTCCTGGGAATGAATACCTTTCGGTGCTTGAGTCTGTTTATCCGGCAACGTAATTCCTTTAATTTTCAAACTGGTTTAACCTGGAGAGGTTGCATTTCTGCTTCTAAGCTGGCTTTTTCTCCCGTTATGTCACAGCTCTGACGCTATACTTCCTGCCACTCGCAATAATTTTAGGCAGAGAAAAAATGTACGGAATAACCTCAGTTTACTGATGCTGACTCCCAGGTTATGTGAGAAAAGCCACTAAAAAAGTGTGAAAAACATGATTATTTGAATATGAAGTGTGCATTAATGCCAGAAAGAAAAAAGAGATATATACCTGCATTGATGAAACCTTGTGGATGCTGTTGTTTTGGCACTTAATTCACATTCAAAGCCTGTTAGAGTTTCATTTTTCTCTATTAGGGCCGACAGGAAACCAATAATATTTATTTTCCATCAAAAGGTTTAAACCACCAGCTTTAGCCGGTAGTTTTTTAATTTTGGTCTTGTGTTCGTTGTAATGACTTAGGAGGTGTTATGCGCTGGTGTTTATTATTAATAACGCTGTACGCAACGCAGGGTTTTGCAGAAACATCACTATGGCGCATCAGTAATGGTGCCAATGTATTATTTATCGGTGGTACTGTCCACGTACTCAGTAAAACCGATTATCCATTGCCTGCTGCATTTGATGCTGCGTATAAAAAATCCTCCAAACTGGTTTTTGAGACGGATATCGGTGCCGGCCAAAACCCTGTTTTTGCACAGACTATGTTGCAGCGCATGATGTTTACGGACGAGCAAAACCTGAAAGGTGTACTGCGACCTGATGTTTATGCGCAGCTGGAAAAATTTGCTGCCGCACGCGGTGTTCCCATGGTGATGCTGGAAAAGATGCGCCCGGTCATGGCCGTTATGACGTTGACGCTTATGGAGTTGCAGCGCCTGGGTATGGCTGATACAGGCGTGGATGATTATTATCATCAACGTGCGCGGACAGATAAAAAAATAGTGGGATATCTGGAAAGCAATGAACAGCAGCTGGATTTTATCAGCAATATGGCCGCAGGACGCGAAAATGATTTTGTATTGTACAGCCTGAAAGACCTGAATAATGTTGAAGACATCATGCAGAAACTCAAGGCCGCCTGGCGTAGTGGTGATAATGATGAACTGGCGGCGTTGTCACTGGCGTCAATGCGTCAGGATTTCCCCCAGATTTACCAGCAGCTTTTGGTTGAGCGTAACCAGAACTGGTTTCCCCTGATTGAGTCCATGTTGAATGATCCGGGTATAGAAATGATTTTGGTGGGTGCGTTGCATCTGGTAGGCAAAGAAGGTGTTTTGCATGCTTTGCGTGAAAAGGGATATCGTATTGAACAATGGTGAGTGATAGTAGGCAATGACAGGGAGCGGGAGTGCGATGAGCAGAAAAAATAAAGCAGCGATTGTGAACCATGAAAAACTGGCTTTGCAATGGCGACGCACCAAGATTATTGCCACATTGGGTCCGGCGTCTGATTCTCCGGCAATGATCAACCAGCTGCTGGAAGCAGGCGTGAATGTGGTGCGTCTGAATATGTCCCATGGTGATCACGACAGTCATCGCCTGTTATTCAAACGCGTGCGTACTGCTGCAAAACATCAAAATCGCAATGTCGCTATTTTGATGGATCTGTGTGGACCCAAAATTCGGGTAGGAGAGTTCAGAGGCGGGCAGATTATGCTGGTGGATGGCCAGCAAGTGACGGTGACCTGTCGAAACATCCTCGGTGAAGAAGGGCTGATTCCCTCCCAGTATCGCCATTTGTACAAAGACACAAAAAAGGGCGAGCGCATTCTGTTGGATGATGGCAATCTGGAATTGTGTGTGTTGTGGATCAAGGGCACGGAAGTCACTTGTCGTGTGATTCATGGCGGCATATTGAAAGATCACAAAGGTATGAATCTACCGGATTCTGATGTGTCCACCGCAGCTTTTACCGCCAAAGATAAAAAAGATGCGTTATTGGCCATGGAATTAGATGCGGATTTTGTCGCATTGAGTTTTGTACGCAATGCAAAAGATATCACGCGGTTAACGCGCTACATGGCACGGCATGGCAAAGCCATTCCGGTGATCAGTAAAATCGAGCGCCCGGAAGCGGTGGAAAATATCGATGAAATTCTTGTCGAGTCTTACGGTATCATGGTGGCGCGAGGTGACCTGGGTATTGAGCTGCCTGCCGAGCAAGTGCCGATGATTCAGCGTGACCTGATCAAACGCGCCCGTCGTGCTTATGTGCCGGTGATTGTTGCCACACAAATGCTGGAATCCATGATTACGCATTCGCGTCCCACCCGTGCCGAAGTCGGTGATGTGGCCAGTGCCGCCCATTCCAGCGCAGATGCGGTCATGCTTTCGGGTGAAACCGCCAGCGGCGAATATCCTGTGGAAGCGGTGCAGACCATGGTTAAAATTGTGCGCGAAATTGAACGCCACCAATGGCGTGACGGGCGCTATGGAAGCCAGGTGTTTGCAGATCGTCGAAAAGCAGGTTTCTCTAATCGTGAAGCTGTGGCCCATGCAGCGTTGGAACTTGCACGGGATTTAAAACTGGAGGCGATTATTGTGCCGACTCTGTCGGGCACGACGGCACAGGTACTGGCGGCGCATCGTGCCACGGCATCGATGGTGGGGGTATGTTCACGGGAGTGGGTTTGCCGCCGCCTGGCATTGCACTGGGGGGTGATTCCCGTGCATCTGGTGACACCGGATCATCAGGACTGGCGGGATATGTGTCATCGTATTGAATCGCAATGTGAACTGACCCGGCCCGGGCATACGGTGTTGGTGGTTTCGGGTTTTAATGATGACCCGGCACGGAACGAGCCAGTGTTGAAAATGATGCAGCTTTGAGTCTGGATTCCGCAGTTATCCGCTTAGAGAGAGTTTTTCTCTGCCGCACACTTAATGACTGAGGAAAGGCAACAAATGTGGCCACACGGTATTCAATATCCGGTTTTGGTCAGTAGCGTTGGGATACAGGCCATCGTTTTGCATTAACGCGGTGTGTAGCAATTTCATCCAAAAAACAATGGAAGTTACGCTTTCATTCGTGATTTGTTTGCTTATATCGTCGATTTTCCAACTTCAAATAACGACTTTGCAATAAACTGACGAGGTATTCATGTCACACCGGACACCGGTGGGGCCGGTGTCCAAGGGTTTTAACTCCCAGAGAGCAAATTGAGTGCAGTTAACGAAGCATTAATGTGTATGGATCACCGCTTTTCAGCAGGCCTGACAACCCATTGTGAGATACGTTTTAGACAGCCGAATTTTCTTAAAGCCTACCTATAGTTTGTATCAATATCGGCTCAAAAACTGCCTTAATTGTTGAGCTAACACTGCGCCAAAATACCTCGCCTTCACGCAGCGAAAGTCGAGCGTAAGCGAGAGGGTTTGCCCTAAGGGTGTTTATTAATTAAAGTTGCGTGCTGGATGGATGTGACGCACGAGCATGTTCACACTTGGGGAGTCAGGGGTTATGAGTATGTTGTATTTGATAACGCGATACCGGGTAGCCAAGGCTTTAAACGTCCACCAACTCAGCAGGAGTTGGATATATTGAAGAATGCTAAATAGTCTTATGGATACGAGATTTGAAATTTCAGAGACTAAAGAGCATGGGGTAGTTTTAAAAATAAATGATGCCGAGTTGGCTGATGAATTTGATGACTTTGTCAACGAAGATTGTTACGTTTTTTCCGAATTAAAATTTGAGTCTGACCGCGTGTATTTTTATTTTGGGCAAGCGGCTTGTACAGAAAAGGTCAGGGACTTGGTGGAAAGGTTTGTGAGTAAATGAATAGGCTACAGTTCAATATCCCCCGCCATCAAATCCCTGCGTTTATGCACTACGGACAGCACGAAAGCGCCCTGATCCTTGATCTCATAAATAATCCGATAGGAATACAACGATAGCTCCCTGATATTCTCATCGTTCAGCTCTGGTACTTTCTTACCGACCTTCGGCAGTTCATCCAGCACATCCGTTTTCTCCCGAATATCCTGGGTGACCTTCTTGGCGTAGTGCTGGGAGTCGTGGGCAATAAAATCATGGATGGAACGTAAATCGGCCTTGGCCGGTTCCGACCAAATCACCATGAATCGATTTCCCGCTTGAGTTCCTCGCTGGTAATGGTTTTGCCCTGTTCCACGGCTTCCTGTCCCTTCCTGATCTTATCCAGAACATAGAGCCGGTACATGATCTCATCCATGTCGGTATCTTCCGGCAGTTGGCCGATGGTGTTGAGTGCTTCTTGTTTAGCTGCTTGCATGGTTGTTCTCCAAAATGGTTAGCCGCTGGCCGCGGTCTGATCGTCCAATGATACAAGGGTAGTTTGCATCTGCTGTTTGGCGATCATGGCATCGATCAGACTGATAACCGTTTCCTGATCCACCCCGTCAAAATCCTCAACTGCCTTGAACCGCTTGAATAGCCGCGCATTACTCAGCGGCATCTCTTCGGCGGGGTTGCCAGTGAGCAGGAAATCCACCGTTGTTGCCAAGGCGTCAGCCAGCTTAATCAGCATCTCGGCTGGAGGCAGGTTCAGGCCGCTCTCGTACTTGTTGAGCTGCTGAAAGCGGATATCCACTTTAGCGGCCAATTCCTTTTGCGACCAACGTTTCTGCTTGCGCAGGTTCTTCAGGCGAACCCCAAATGTTTTACGGAAGTCTTCGTTCTGCATGGTAAGCAATAAATCCAGATTCATATGATGACCTCCAAAGTATCAAAGTATATGAGTATGTTCCAGAAACGACTTGGCAAGCGCTCCAGATAAGTATAATAATAGCTCTCCATAAGAGTCAGTTTAAATCTTGACAGGATTTTGGAGAACCCCAGATATGGCCCGTATACCAAACAATGAACTGGATCGATTGAAGAGCGAAGTCTCCCTGGTGCGGCTGGTGGAATCCCAGGGCTACGCTGTCCCAAACAGGGCAAAGACTATGATGCGTCCGCGACCCATTCCACGACGGTGATGACACGCCATCGCTAAAAAGAACCTGTTCCATTGCTTTGGCTGCGATGCCGCTGATTCTGTGATCGATTGGGTGATGAAGACCCGAGGATATTGGTATCAATGAATAACGGGTTATCGTCCATCGTTGCCATACATATCTTCTCTGCTCAGACTTAAATCGTTTGGCCACTTACCGATACTCATCACTGGAAAATCCAGAGATTGTTTGCTGGTTGCAGTTTTCTTGTATTCTGCTTGTTGCTTCAAGAAATCCACGAAATCTTCCACTTCTGCTATCCAGTCAGTGAGGAGCGATTGAATTTTCTCAATTAACGCCTGTGCGCTGTGCATGGGTGTTGCCATAATGAACCTGATTATTAAACAAGCGGGCGGTTCACAATTCAAGACCTAATGGAGCCCTGCTACCCTCCTTAATGACTGAGCAAAGGCTGCAAATGCGGCCACACGGTATCCAGTATTCGACTCTGTGCGGCGGCAGTGGGATGCAGGCCGTCGCTTTGCATCAGGGAAGCTTGTGTGGCGACGCCTTTCAGTAAAAAAGGCACAAGACCGGTTTTATATTGCCGGGCAAGTTCGGTGAACATTTGTGCAAAGCCCTGTGTATAACGTGGTCCGTAATTGGGTGGCAGGCGCATACCCACCAGTAAAACGTCAGCATCGTTTTGTTGTGCGGTGGTAATCATACCTTGCAGGTTTTTTCGCATAAGTGACAAGGGCAGTCCACGCAATCCATCGTTGGCGCCCAGTTCGATGATGACTATTTCTGGTTGGTGTTTGTGCAGGGCTCCGGGTAACCGGTTGAGTCCGCCACTGCTGGTTTCACCGCTGATACTGGCATTCACCACGCGATGCGGTAAATGCTCAGTGGTCAGGCGCTTTTCCAGCAATGCCACCCAGCTTTCCGAGGCTCGCAGTCTGTATCCGGCGCTCAGACTGTCTCCCATAACGAGAATGACTGGTGCATTTTTAGTTGCGGCATTTGCAACGTGGCAGGGTACACTAAGGCCGATGCTGAATATCAGCAGCAACCCTGAAACGAATAAATGTGAGAAATAACGTGTCATGAAGGATAGTGTGAATCAGCCCATTCTGCTTGTCGAGGGTTTGGGGAAAACCGTGGCCAATCACGCGAACCATAAACAAACACTGGCAGAGGATGCGTTAATCATCCTGCATGACATTGATTTGTGTATTCAGCGCGGCGATTCCGTAGCAATCGTGGGGCCTTCCGGCTCGGGTAAATCGACATTACTGGGTTTGATGGCCGGACTGGATGTGCCGACTTGTGGCACCATTCATCTTGATGGTAAAAATATTCTGCAATTAAATGAAGACGAGCGTGCCGCATTGCGCGGTGAAAAAATTGGCTTTGTTTTTCAGTCTTTCCAGTTATTGCCATCGTTTACGGCGCTGGAAAATGTCATGTTACCGCTGGAATTACAGGAAAATAGCACCACTTACGCACAGGTGCGACAACAGGCAGAGCAGTTGTTGGCGCGAGTGGGGCTGAGTGAGCGTGAACATCATTACCCCGGCCAATTGTCCGGGGGTGAGCAGCAGCGCGTGGCCATTGCCCGTGCTTTTGTGAGCAAACCTGCGTTATTGTTTGCTGATGAGCCCACGGGTAATCTGGATACACACACCGGGCAGCAGGTGATTGATTTCATGTTTGAGCTGAACCGTGAACAGGGCACTACACTGGTGCTGGTGACACATGACCATGTGTTGGCGGGTCGCTGTGCGCGTGTACTGGAATTGCAGGACGGACAGTTTTGCAGTGTGGCCAAAACCGCCAAAGCGGAGCAGGGATAATTGGCTTTCTCTTCGGGGTTTTTTTCACCGGGTACCTGGCGTTTATCGTTACGCATGCTGGGGCGGGACTGGCGGGCTGGAGAATTGCGTATCCTGCTCATCGCCGTCATCATTGCCGTTGCCTGTGTGACCTCAGTCGGTTTTTTTACGGATCGCATTCAGCAGGCACTCAATCATCAAGGCGGTGAGTTGCTGGGTGCGGATTTGCGTGTTGTGGCGGATCACCCCCTGCCTGCCCGGGTGCGTGATATTGCGGCAAATTACGGTTTGCGGTCGGCGGAAACACGCTCTTTCCGCAGCATGGTGCTGGCAGGCGATGGTGAGGACGCCTCGGGGCAATCACGATTGGCTGAAATCAAGGCTGTGGGCCCGGGTTATCCGTTACGCGGCGCATTAAAAATTGCGCCGACGCGGTTTGCGAAAGATCATGTAACGCAAGACCTGCCGAAGCCAGGTGAGGTCTGGATCGGACCGCAGCTGCTACAGCAGCTGGATAGCAGCGTCGGTGACCCGTTGCAGTTAGGTTATTTATCATTGCGCATTACGGCGGTGTTGACGTATGAGCCGGATCGCAGTGGTGACATGTTCAGTATTGCGCCGCGATTGTTAATCAACCTTGATGATTTGCCTGCCAGCGGCCTGATTCAGGAAGGCAGCCATGTGCATTACCGGTATCTGGTGGCCGGTGAGCCGGGTGCGATTGCCGGTTACCGGCAGGCGTTAACGCCGCATTTGCAGCGTGGGGAAAATATTGAAGGGGCAGAAGACGCCCGCCCCGAAGTGCGCTTTGCCATGCAGCGTGCGCAGCAGTTTTTGGGATTGGCCGCTGTTGTTGCCGTTATGCTGGCCTGCGTGGCTATTGCCATGGCGGCGCGGCGTTATGCCCAGCGACACCTGGATACCTGCGCCATGCTGCGATGTTTTGGTGCCAGTCAACGTCGTATCAATCATATTTTTTTATTGCAGCTGGTGGCGCTGAGTCTTGTTGCCGGGCCACTGGGCATCGTGGGCGGTTTTCTGGCGCAGGAAGGGTTGGTGATGTTATTAGGGCAGCTGGTTATTGCTGAGCTGCCTGCACCTTCATGGACACCGGTGTGGGTGGGGTTGCTGGTGGCCATGGGTGGCGTGTTGGGGTTCGCCTTGCCTCCGGTGCTACAGTTGCGGGACGTGCCTGCATTGCGGGTACTGCGGCGGGTGGCTGTTCAGTCAGCGATAACGTGGCGTCTGCAACCTGCGACGATTCTGGCTTATTTCATGGGTTTTATCATGCTTGTCCTGCTGGTGATTTACCAGGCAGGTGATGTTGTGCTGGGTGGTATTTTATTGTCGGGCCTGCTGCTGGCAACCGTGTTGTTGTGGGCGGCGGCGACAGTATTAACCTGGGGGCTGAAATATTTCTTACAGTATTTTTTGAAACATTTTTCGCAAAGCAAGTCTTCTGCGTGGCATTTGGGGTTGGCCAATCTGACCCGTAATCGTCGTGCCTCCACGTTGCAAGTGATGGCTTTCGGTGTGGGTTTGATGGTGTTGCTGTTGCTGACCATCGTGCGTGGTGATCTTTTACAGGGATGGGCGAAGGGGATACCTGAGGACGCGCCCAACCGTTTTGTCATTAATATTCAAAAGCAGCAAGTGGCAGAAGTGCGGAATTTCTTTGTGCAAAAAGGCATGGCGGATGTTGAATTGTTTCCCATGGTGCGTGGGCGCCTGACGGCAATCAATGGCGTTTCGGTTTCTGAACAGCGGTATGAAGATACCCGTGCCAGAGGGTTGGCAGCACGGGAGTTTAATTTGTCCTGGGCTGAGCGGCTGCAAGTGGGTAACACGATTGTGCAGGGCTACTGGTGGGGAGACGGTTCCAAAACGACAAATCGCTTTCCCTACGAGTTTTCAGTGGAAGAGGGCATTGCAAAAACGCTGGGGCTGGCACTGGGTGATCAGTTGACGTATGAGATTGCGGGTGAATCTTTCACTGCGACAGTTACCAGCTTGCGCAGCGTACATTGGGATAATTTTCGTGCCAATTTTTTTATGCTCACACCGCCGGGGGTGCTGGAAACCTACCCGGCGAGTTACATCACCAGTTTTTTTCTGCCAGTGGAAAAAAACGGCACGCTGGATGAACTGGTGAATGCTTTTCCCAACCTGACTGTGATTGATCTCACTGCCATTATGGATCAGGTGAAGCTGATTATTGAACGGGTGTCCATGGCGGTGGAGTTTGTTTTTCTGTTTACCCTGGCGGCGGGTTTGCTGGTGATGAGTGCGGCCATTCAGTCTACGCTGGATGTGCGCTTGCATGAAAATGCTGTACTGCGCGCTCTGGGCGCGCGCCGTCGCCGCCTGTGGCAAAGCCTGGCGGTGGAGTTTTTCTCACTGGGTGCTTTGGCCGGGTTGCTGGCGGCGTTTTTTGCCAGTGTATTAGGGTTTGTTATCGCGGATCAGGTGCTGGACATGGCGTATCTGTTTAACCCGTGGTTGTGGATGCTGGGGCTGTTGGGAGGAGGTATCGGTGTGGGACTGGCAGGCATTATTGGTACGCGACAGGTGGTGAACAGTCCGCCGCTGGCTGTATTGCGAAAACTTTGACTTTCAGCCTGAGCTTCGCAGTTTAACGGCCTGTAGCGTGCGTTGAATGTTGTGGCTGACAAGGCGCGATGAGGAGTCATAGCCCGCTGTTGCGACGATGCGCAACCCGGCCAGACGCAAAAGGCAACGTGCTATACCGGTCGTAGCGACTCACTCGACCAATGAATGCGCCAAAACCACTCAACAGGCTGTTGATCAAAATGTGAATACATCCTCGAAGCGGTCAACGGCGGAATTTAGGTTCAGGGGTTGATTTGCGCGTCCAGCGCCTGTTGCCGGTTTCCCACCAGGTCCCGCACGTTTTTGGCGTCGTCAATGAGCTGCTTGACCCGTTCCGGGTCGGTGATAGGCAATAAGGGTGAAGCAGTTTGTGGAATGTCGGCCGTTTTTTTGTCTGGCTTTTCAGGTGTACTTTCGACAGGCGCTGGTGGCGGCGGCGGTGCCTGGGTAATATTGATGTCGCTGCGATAGGTTTTTACGCTGCTGGTGACCCCGGCGGGAGGTGGCTGGTTACTGAAATGCCATTCCCCCGAGTCGTCCTGCCATTTATAGACAATGGTTTCATTTTCATCCATGCCCGGTAGTTTGGGTGCCGATGACCCACGAAACCATGAGTGGACCGTCGCCAGACCCTTGGTAATAGGGCTCGTGCTTTTTTCAGCAGAGGGGTTTAACTCGGTTAGCGCGGCAGCACCCACCAGAGCAATCAGAATAATAATCAGCAGGCGGATCATCATATTGTGAACGGCCCTGTTTGCGGGTTTATGATGACGGGGCGTTAAAAAGTGCCGCCGTTCCAGCCCCACATGTGTCGCGGAGCATCAGCGAATTCAATATAAGTACGGTTTTTTTCAATATCCAGCTCCTGGGCCATGAGTGTACACAGGCTGTCTGACAAGGCTTGCGTGGTTGATTCGGGCAGCCCGATACTTTTCAGCTCCAGGTAGGCAAGTGGCCCATCGGTGCCTGCGAATAACATGTTTTGTGCCGTTTGAAGCGTCACCATAACGTAATTTTCCGGTTTGCCCAGTTGTTCGGCAACGGTGGTCGATGCTTTTTTCATCAGGGTTTGTCGGGCCGCCTCATCCAGTGCCTGGTTGGTCTGAATCTTGAGATAGGGCATGGTTTTTCCAACAGCCGGGGTTAGCCGGATGTTGCTCCGTGAGAGTTAGCATCCCCTTCCGAGACCACCAGATCATTGCCATCAGCCCATTTCATGATATAGCGGAACATTTCAGGAAACTGATCCTGCATTTTGGGATCAAGCACAACACACTTTATGCCATCAATGGTGCGTGGCTGTAGCAGGGGAGAATAGCGGATGCGGTGATCAGACCCAAAGGTGGAAAGAGCCCCGCTCATGCGCTCCGCCCAATCGCTGGGTCGGAATTTTCTGCCTGAGTGGGTTTTGCCTTCAATGATGATTTTTTTCACGGTGTTCCGACTAATGATTCTGCAAATGGTTCTGGTGATATCTCTGATAGTTGCTCTGTGAACATATGTGTTCAGCCAGGAACGCCCGCCCGATGTGTGTTGTTAACTGTCGGCATTATAACGCAAAAATGAATGCAACAGGGCAGGAAATGTTTGAATTACGGAGATAATTTTACGGTGCTGAACCTGTTTTTTCTGAGGAAATCAGGGCAAACCGGAAAAATGTTTCCATAACGGGATTTTCGATGTACGAATTTGCGGGAAATCCCCCGTGCCACTTGACCTGACGGATACTTCCCAGTAATTTACTCTGTCCTTCATGCTGGTACTCATTTAAGATTGCATTGCAGCGAGTGCCTGGCTAAAAAACCGCCCGTTTTTACGGGCGTTTTTTATCTCGATAAAATGAAAGAATTGGCAGCACTTAATTTTACTGCCACCTGGCAATAACAGAAGAACAGGCATACAAAAGAGAATCTGGACGTGAAACTAACTGGCGCAGATATATTAACCCGCTTCCTCGCAGATGAGGGCGTTGAATTCCTGTTCGGCTATCCCGGCGGTGCCGTTTTGCATATTTACGATGCGATTGACCGGCAGGATCGCATCAAACATATTTTGGTGCGTCATGAGCAGGCGGCGACCCATGCCGCTGATGGTTACGCACGCTCTACGGGTAAACCCGGCGTGGTACTGGTGACCTCCGGCCCTGGTGCCACCAATGCCGTAACGGGCATCGCCACTGCCTATATGGACTCCATTCCCATGGTGGTGATCACCGGTCAGGTACCTACCCACCTCATCGGTAACGATGCTTTTCAGGAAGTGGACGCTGTGGGTATTACCCGTCCCTGTGTAAAACACAACTTTTTGGTGAAGGACGTAAAAGATCTGGCGCTGACCCTGAAAAAAGCCTTTTACGTGGCGACCACAGGGCGTCCCGGCCCGGTGGTGGTGGATATTCCCAAAGACGTGACTGCGGACAGCGTTGATTATGTGTACCCTAAAGAGATCACTATGCGTTCCTACAACCCGGTGGTGAAAGGGCACACCGGTCAGATCAAACGAGCAGTGAAATTGATGGCCGCAGCCAAACGCCCCATGCTGTATACCGGTGGCGGGGTGATTCTCGATAATGCGCACAAAGAACTCGCGCAACTGGCGAAAAAACTCAATGCGCCGGTCACCAACACCTCCATGGGACTGGGTGGTTTTCCTGCTTCGGACAAACTGTTTGTCGGCATGCTGGGTATGCACGGCACCTATGAAGCCAACATGGCAATTTCCAATTGTGATTTGATGATTGCCATCGGTGCGCGCTTTGATGACCGGGTGACTGGCAATATCGAAAAATTTGCACCGCATGCCAAAATCATTCATATCGATATTGATCCGGCCTCCATCTCCAAAAACGTGAAAGTGGACGTGCCCATCGTTGGCAGCGTTAGCGACGTGATCAAGTCTCTGTTGAGGGAAATCAAGGCCAGCGAATTCAAACCGAACAAAGCGGCTGCGAAAGGATGGTGGCAGCAGATTGATGAGTGGCGTGCGGTGGAATGCCTCAAATACAAAACCGATGGCGACAAAATCAAACCCCAGTTTGCGCTGGAAACACTGTATAACATTACCAAAGGTGATGCTTATGTAACATCGGATGTGGGACAGCATCAGATGTGGGCAGCGCAATATTATCGTTTTGACAAACCACGGCGCTGGATCAATTCCGGTGGTCTTGGCACCATGGGCTTCGGCCTGCCTGCCGCCATGGGTGTGCAGCTGGCTTTTCCCAAGGCAACGGTCGCGTGTGTGACCGGTGAAGGTAGTATCCAGATGAATATCCAGGAGCTGTCTTCTTGTATGCAGCATAATCTGCCGATTAAGATTGTCTGTTTGAATAACGGTTTTCTGGGCATGGTGCGTCAGTGGCAGGAATTCTTTTACGATGAGCGCTACTCACACTCTTACATGGACTCCCTGCCGGATTTTGTGAAACTTGCCGAGGCATACGGCCATGTGGGTATACAGGTGACAAAGCCGGAAGATGTGGAAGCCGCCATGAAAGAGGCTTTCAAGCTGAAAGACCGTCTGGTGTTTCTTGATATCCTCACCGATCCGGAAGAAAACGTTTACCCTATGGTGCCTGCGGGTGCCGGGCTGGATGAGATGATTCTCATCTAGTTTGTTATTTTATGCGGCTAATATTGAATTCAGACTGAAATGAAACAAAAAACGAAAACTGACGAAGAAGGCATGCGCCATATTATTTCCATCTTGATGGAAAATGAAGCGGGTGCTTTGTCACGGGTGGCAGGATTATTTTCTGCGCGGGGTTACAACATAGAGTCACTGACCGTGGCACCCACCGAAGATGTCACGTTGTCACGTATGACCGTGGTGACCTGGGGCTCGGATGAAATTATTGAGCAGATTACCAAACAACTGAACAAGCTGGTGGATGTGGTTAAATTGGTAGACCTCACCGAAGGCCCGCACATCGAACGCGAAATGCTAATGATCAAAGTGCGTACTTCAAGCAATGATTCGCGGGAAGAGGTGACACGTTTAGTGGATATTTTTCGTGGACGCATTATTGATGTGACAGCGACCAGCTATACCATTGAGCTGACAGGTACCGGTGACAAACTGGATGCCTTTATTAATGCCTTTGAAAAGACACCGATACTGGAAACTGTGCGCTCAGGCATTTCCGGTATTTCGCGCGGCGCGAAAAATTTACATATTTAAAGTTATATAGCAGCAGTAAAGTGGATACACAAAAATTGATAGCGGGAGCGGAAGAAGAAATGAACATTTATTATGACAAAGATTGTGACCTTTCCATCATTAAAGGCCTGAAAGTGTCTATTATTGGTTATGGTTCACAGGGTCATGCCCACGCCAACAACCTGAAGGAATCCGGCGTTGATGTCACCGTGGGTTTGCGTGATGGTTCGGCATCTGTTGCCAAGGCTGAAGCCTCTGGTCTGACGGTGAAAAATGTGCCTGAAGCTGTGGCCAGTGCCGATGTGGTGATGATTCTGACTCCCGATGAGTTTCAGTCACAGCTGTACAAAAATGAAATCGAGCCTAACCTGAAGCAGGGGGCAACGTTGGCCTTCGCTCACGGGTTTGCGATTCATTATAACCAGATTGTACCGCGTGCTGACCTGGATGTGATTATGATTGCACCGAAAGCACCAGGCCACACTGTGCGTAATGAATTCAAAAATGGCGGTGGCATTCCTGATTTGATTGCCGTATTTCAGGATGCTTCCGGCAAGGCTAAAAATGTGGCGCTATCCTATGCTTCGGGTGTCGGTGGTGGTCGTACCGGCATTATTGAAACCACGTTTAAAGACGAAACCGAAACGGATTTGTTTGGCGAACAGGCTGTGTTGTGTGGTGGTGCCGTCGAGCTGGTGAAGGCCGGTTTTGAAACGTTGACCGAAGCAGGTTATGCACCGGAAATGGCCTATTTTGAGTGTCTGCATGAATTAAAACTGATTGTTGACCTGATGTACGAAGGTGGCATTGCCAATATGAATTATTCCATTTCCAATAATGCAGAATACGGCGAATATGTCACAGGTGAAAAAATCATCAACGAAGAAAGTCGCAAGGCCATGCGTGAATGTCTGCGCAATATCCAGACCGGTGAATACGCTAAGCGATTTATCGCCGAAGGGCAGACCAATTATCCTGAAATGACCGCGCGCCGTCGTCTTAATGCTGCGCACCCCATTGAGGAAACCGGTGCCAAACTTCGAGAGATGATGCCCTGGATCACGGCAAATGCGTTGGTCGATAAAAGCAAAAATTAAAGATAAAACAAAATAAGTAAAGGGCAAAGTAAATACTTTGCCCTTTTTTCTGTCTAACATTTTTTGATCCCTCTGGTTCACTAACAATGCTGTCTTATCGCTACCCCTTGATTGCACGCGAAGGCTGGTTATGGATTGCCGCCATCGCTATTCCTGCTGCTATTGTGCATTTATTGTATGGACTGGCATCGTTGCCATTATGGGCATTGGTGCTACTGTTATTGTTCCTGTTTCGTGACCCGGCACGTAAAGTGCCCGCAGTACCTTTGGGGATTGTGAGCCCGGTGGATGGCAAAGTGATGGCAATTGATACCGTGCATGATGCTTACCTGGACCGGCAGGCGTTGAGCATAAGCGTGAAAATGGGTATTACCAACGTGTATTCTGCACACAGCCCCATGGAAGGTAAAGTGATGCAGCAATGGCTGGATGCGCCGCGAAAAATTGCCGGTACGGACGAAGAAGTGACAACCTATGCACAATGGATACAAAGTGATGAAGATGACGATGTCGTGTTGGTGGTTGAAGTTAATCCGCATTTGCCACGGCCGCAATGTTATGCGCAGAGTGGTGAACGCATTGGCCAGGGACAACGTTGTGGTTTTATTCACTTTGGTTCGCACGTTGAAGTGTTGATTCCCATGGGGTCACGTATTGATGTATCGGTAGGCGATAATGTATTGGCGGGCACAGACATCATTGCTACTCTGGTGCATGCAAAGGTAACACCCTCCAAACCCGCCCAGTTGGCAACGGGTTAAAAAATAACACGATCATATCGACAATAGATTATGAGCGAAGACAAAACAGATAAGCGTACGGGTAGCAGCAACGAAACCCCGGACGAAGGTAAGCGAGTGGGGTCGCCAGAGCGTCGCCGTCACCGTGGCATTTATCTGTTGCCTAACCTGTTTACCACGGGCTGCCTGTTTGCGGGTTTTTATGCCATTGTCGCCGCCATGGGCGGACATTTTGAGTCGGCCGCCGTGGCTATTTTTATCGCGATGATTCTTGATGGTCTCGATGGCCGGGTGGCGCGGATGACCAATACACAAAGTGCTTTTGGCGCTGAATACGACAGCCTTGCTGACATGGTGTCTTTTGGTCTGGCACCTGCACTGGTGGTATACGTGTGGGCCTTGTCTGACCTGGGTAAGCTGGGCTGGCTGGGGGCTTTTATTTACACCGCCGGCACAGCATTGCGTCTGGCGCGTTTTAATACGCAAGTCGGCCGCGCCGACAAACGCTATTTTCAGGGGCTGGCAAGTCCGGCTGCCGCTGCGGTGGTTGCCGGTATGGTTTGGGTAGGGCACGATTATCAGGCCGAAGGTCTGGCTGTTTCCATTTTTGCCACAATGGTAACGGTGTGTGTGGGCCTGCTGATGGTGAGCAATGTGCGTTATCGCAGCTTCAAGGATCTTGACCTCAAGGGGAAAGTGCCATTTGTGGCGATTCTTGCCGTGGTATTGGTGTTTGTACTGGTTTCTCTGGACCCTCCGCAGGTGCTGCTCGCCGGGTTTGCCGTATACGCATTTTCCGGGCCGGTGGGAACGCTGTGGTCTCTGCGTCGCCGTCGGGCAGAACGCCGGGCACAGAATGAACAGGACGGGTCTACGGATTAGGCAATACAAAGTGGTTGATGTATTAGTTTAATAAAGTAATCACATTAAGACTACAGGCGCAAACTGGACGCAAAAATAATCGCGTCTTCACGCCCCTCTTGCGCCGGATAATAATCCTTGCGTACACCTACCTGATTAAAACCCATTTGTTCGTACAATGTGATCGCAGCAGTGTTGGATGGCCGTACTTCCAGAAATACGTCACGTACTTCCAATTTATCCGCTTCATCCAGCAACAGGCTCAACATTTCACGCGCCAGCCCCCGCCGCTGAAATTCTCCGGCCACGCATAAATTCAGTACATGTGCTTCACTGGCCCCGGTGGACATCACACCATAACCCGCAAGGTTTCCTTCAATCTCCCCCACATGACAGCGATAACCCACACGCAGGCAGTCTTCAAAAATGCGCCGGGTCCAGGGAAAAGGATACATGGCCAGTTCGATACGCATAACCCGCTCAAGATCCTGTGTCATCATTGGCCGTATCCATAACTCTGGCGTTTGTACCACAGCACTCATGACTGCTCGCCTCTCACCACAGCCGCCGCAAATTTCAGGTCGGCCCAGCTCTTGCGCTTTTCGCTGGGTTTTCGCAACAAATAGGCCGGATGGTAAGTCACGACCAGCGGTGTTTCGCCATAATGATGTAACTGTCCACGCAGTTTGCTCACCGCAGTATCCACTTTCAACAGATTATGGGCTGCCACACCGCCCACAGCGAGAATAACTTTTGGTTTCACTAATGCGACTTGACGTTGCAGGAAGGCTTCACAGTGAACAATTTCCTCCGGCTGCGGGTTACGATTTTCGGGCGGACGGCATTTAAGGATATTGGCGATGAATACCTGTTCGCGCTGTAGACCCAGCGCTTTGAGCATATTGTTGAGCAACTGGCCTGCACGTCCAACAAAGGGCTCGCCTTGCTGGTCCTCATCCGCTCCTGGTGCCTCACCGATAATCATCCATTCCGCTGCATGGTCGCCCACCCCAAACACCGTTTGTGTGCGGGTTTTGTGTAACTCGCAGGCTGTACACGAAGATACCGCTACTTGCAGTTCAGGCCAGTCCAGACTGCTGATATCAATGGCTGGGGCAGGTTGTGACGACATTTCCGATATGTCCAGGCCGGGCATGAAGTCGTCGGTGGGCAACGGGGGTTCTTCATCAACCCATGCAGTGTCAACCTGAGTATTTCCAGCCCCTGTATTTTCAACCCGTGCTTCGCTAACTACAGGTGGTGGTTCAGGCTCAGCACTGGGTAAAACCGGAGGTGCTACAACGTTTTCTCGCGCTGTTTCAGCCGGTGTTTCCAGGTCCGACGTATCTTCTGTCACTTCTCGTGATACCCAGACCTGAATGCCCATTGCCTGCAAACGGGCTGCTTGTTGTTGTCGTGTCGTCACCGTCATCAATCTCGCGTTTACACCTGCGGATGCTGCCGCTCCACCGGCATCAGCACCCGATTAAGGGTATTGATGTAGGCTTTGGCCGAGGCGATAACAATATCGGTATCCGCACCTTGCCCGTTAACGATGCGTCCATCCTGCTCCAGACGCACGGTGACTTCGCCCTGCGAATCTGTACCGCTGGTGATATTGTTCACCGAATACAATTGTAATTCGGCACCACTATTCACCAGGGATTCAATGGCCTTGAATGCGGCATCCACCGGACCACCACCGGAGGCTGTGGCGGTTTTTTCTGTGCCATCGATTTTAAGTGTTACCAGGGCGTTGGGTGTTTCACCTGTTTCGGAACAGACTTTGAGTGCCACCAGTTTTATCCGTTCGTTTTCGGATTCAAGGCTGGCTTCAGTGACCAGCGCCTGCAAGTCATCATCAAAAATTTCATGTTTTTTATCGGCAAGTTCTTTAAAGCGCACAAAGGCAGCGTTAAGTTCTTCCTCGCTGGCAAAGCTGACCCCCAGCTCTTGCAGGCGTGTACGAAAGGCATTGCGGCCCGAGTGTTTGCCCAACACCATGCGGTTGGCTGACCAGCCTACATCTTCAGCGCGCATGATTTCGTATGTCTCGCGGCTTTTGAGTACGCCATCCTGATGAATGCCGGATTCATGGGCAAAGGCATTGGCACCGACGATGGCTTTATTGGGCTGTACGGTAAAGCCGGTAATGCTCGATACCAAACGTGAGCACGGGACAATTTGAGTGCGATCCAGATGATCGACATTGCAATCAAAAACATCCTGCCGTGTACTTACCGCCATAACGATTTCTTCCAGCGCGGCGTTACCGGCACGTTCGCCCAAACCGTTGATGGTACATTCCACCTGCCGTGCGCCCTGTGTCACAGCCGCCAGGGAATTGGCCACAGCCATACCCAGGTCGTTATGACAATGCACAGAGAATACCGCCTTGTCCGCGTTGGGTACCCGCTCAATAAGACGGGCAATGAGACTGCCAAACTGATGCGGCAGGTTGTAGCCCACTGTGTCGGGAATATTCACTGTAGTGGCGCCAGCATCAATCACCGCTTCCAATACACGACACAAAAAATCCAGTTCGGAACGACCGGCATCCTCTGGTGAAAATTCTACATTATCGGTAAATTGCCGCGCACGTTTCACCGCACGTACTGCCTGTTCAACAACAGCATCAGGCTCCATGCGCAATTTCATTTTCATATGTATGGGCGAAGTGGCGATGAAGGTATGAATACGTGCCGAGCTGGCTCCTTTCAGCGCTGCACCGGCCCGGTCAATGTCCTTGTCCAGCGCACGGGCCAAACCACAAACCGTGCTGTCTTTAATGGCATCGGCCACGGCTTTCACTGATTCAAAATCACCTTCGCTGGCGATGGGAAAACCGGCCTCAATCACATCCACGCGCATGCGCTCCAGCGCTTTGGCGATACGCACCTTTTCATCGCGGGTCATGGATGCGCCGGGGCTTTGCTCACCGTCACGCAAGGTGGTATCAAAAATAATTAATTGTTCGCTCATTGTCTGCTCCATTCTACGTGAAACCATCTTATCAGTGGCGCAGGTAATTTTCAGTCGCTCATTGCAGATGATGGCACATGATATTCATAGACTGTGATCTGCGTATTCGCGCAGCACAGATATTTCATCGGATTGTGGGGAGTTATTTGTCTGCCCTAAGGCAGCAGGTTCAGGGGCAGTAGAAAAGCGGCACGCAAGGACGGTCGTCCGGAGAAGGCATCATGATGTGTCTTGTCAGTAAAAGTATTCATTTCAGTTTTCTTGACGCTTGGCCAACTATAGCGGCCACCTGGAGCAACCGCAAGTTTAATCCGCAGATCTGCCAAGATTGTTATCACCTTTTAATTTTGTATATACATTACTACTCACCGCCATCACAAATTTTGCCATAGCCACAGCTCACAGTAGAATGCCTCATGTCAAATACACTCCCGCCTGCTATTTTCCTCATGGGTCCCACGGCCACTGGCAAGACTGATCTGGCCATCGCGCTTTGCAAGGCGTTGCCTTGCGATATTATCAGCGTGGATTCGGTCATGGTTTACCGTGGTCTGGACATTGGTTCAGCGAAGCCTGATGCGGCAACCCTGGTTGCTGCTCCTCACCGGCTTATTGATATTTGTGATCCCGCCGAGCCGTTTTCAGCGGCGCAGTTTCGCCAGCGGGCGCTGGTGGAAATCAATGAGATTCTGGCCCGTGGCCGTATTCCGCTATTGGTGGGTGGCACCATGTTGTATTTTCGGGCGCTGGAGCAGGGGTTGTCGGCTCTGCCGTCGTCTGATCCTGTGGTGCGGGTACGTTTGGAGGCTGAACTGGCCGAGCAGGGTCTGGCTCATTTGCACGCCCGGCTGGCACAGGTGGACCCCGAGGCTGCCAGGCGCATTCATATCAATGACCCGCAACGGACTCTGCGCGCCCTGGAGGTGTTTGAGCTGAGCGGTGAACCCATGAGCACTTTTTTGCAACGGGATGTTGAGAATGATTTACCTTGTCTCCCCATAAAAATCGTGCTGACGCCGATGGATCGTGCTTCGCTGCATCAGCGTATTGAACGGCGTTTTCAGGTTATGCTGGCGCAGGGTCTCATGGCGGAGGTGGATGCTTTGTATCGGCGCGATGATCTGCATGCAGACCTGCCTTCAATGCGCGCAGTGGGTTACCGTCAGGCGTGGGCATATCTCGATGGTCAATGGAGCTACGATACGATGGTGGAAAAAGGTATTATTGCCACCCGTCAATTCGCCAAACGTCAGCTTACCTGGTTGAAACACGAGCCGGAGGCGGCGGCGTTCCGACTCAGCTTTGAAGAAAAACCCGAGCAAATTCTGACTCAGGTCTTGAAATATCTTGCCGCTAGTGCCATATGAGAGACACAGGGGCGGGAGTTGCCGGATTCAGGCATCTCCCGTAATTGTGTGAGAGCTGACTAGCACGTATTTGTTAGTGGTTTTTACGGCCGAGTGGTTGGGTTTTCCCTGCGTTGTCCGAGGAAGCTGGTGCGTTTTATAGTGCAACAAACAGCGGACAATTAAGGCGCGCTGAGTTCCAATAACTCTAATAAGGATACATAAAAGGAGAAACACCATGTCAAAGGGGCAATCATTACAAGACCCTTTCCTGAATGCGCTGCGTAAGGAGCGTGTTCCCGTCTCAATTTTTCTGGTTAATGGTATTAAACTACAGGGACAAATCGATTCGTTTGATCAGTTTGTCGTGTTGCTGAAAAACAGTGTCAATCAAATGGTTTATAAACATGCTATCTCCACGGTGGTGCCTGCGCGTAACGTGAAATTACCGGTAGCAGGCGAAGGTGGTCAAGATTCTCATAATTCCTGAAGTCGCTGTCATTATTTCGGGGAGGGACGTGTTTGTTTGAGCGTCCCGGTACCCTGGAAGATGCGTCTGGCCTGCGTGACCCTTCAAGAGAGCGTGCCGTTCTGGTGCATGTGGATTTTTCTCACAGCATCTCCCCCCAAGCCACTTCTTCGCGTATCGATGACGAAGCCTTGTCTGAGTTTCGTGAACTGGCTATGTCGGCAGGCGCGGAGCCTGTGGCCATGGTGTCCGGTACGCGGCGTAAACCCGACCCGAAATATTTTATCGGCACCGGTAAAGCCGATGAGGTGCTGGCGCTGATTGAACACGAGCGGGCAGAACTGGTATTGGTGGATGCACCGCTGGCACCCTCGCAGGAGCGTAATCTGGAGCGCCTGCTTAAATGCCGGGTGCTGGACCGTACCGGACTGATTCTGGATATTTTTGCCCAGCGTGCGACTTCCCATGAAGGGCGATTGCAGGTAGAACTGGCCCAGTTACGACATCTGTCCACACGGTTGGTCCGGGGTTGGACGCATCTGGAACGCCAAAAGGGCGGTATCGGCCTGCGTGGACCGGGTGAAACCCAGCTGGAAACAGATCGGCGTTTGCTGGCTGCGCGCATCAAACAGCTCAATAAGCGCCTGGACAAGGTACAGAATCAGCGTGAGCAGAGTCGTCGCTCACGTCGTAAGGCTGAAGTGCCTACGGTCTCGCTGGTGGGGTACACCAATGCGGGCAAGTCCACGTTGTTTAATCGATTGACGGAATCCGGGGTGTACGCGGCTGATCAGTTGTTCGCGACGTTGGACCCCACCCTGCGGCGTCTGGTATTACCGGATGCCGGTACCATTATTCTTGCTGATACTGTGGGGTTTATCCGGAATCTGCCCCATGATCTGGTGGCAGCTTTCCGCTCGACGCTGGAAGAAACCCGACAGGCCGATTTATTGTTGCATGTGATTGATGCGAGTAACGAGAATTATCCGCAACAAATCGAACAGGTGAATGCCGTGCTGAAAGAGATTGGCGCGGACAAGGTGCCGCAGATCGAGGTATTCAACAAAGTGGATTTGTTGACGGATCATCCTGCCCGTTTGGATCATGATGAAGACGGACAGGTGCGCCGTGCCTGGTGTTCTGCACAAACCAGCGAAGGTCTGGCGTTGTTGCAAACCGCGCTGGATCAGCTTTTCAGCGCTGACCAGTTGCACGAGTGGATTCGCGTGCCGGCGGCCAATGGCCGGTTGCGTGCCAGACTGTTTGATCTCGGCAAGGTGCTCAAAGAGCAGGTGGAGGAAAATGGTGATCTGCTGCTGGAAGTCGAGCTGGCGCGACGGGATTTTGAAAATCTGCAAAAGACAGAAGGGGTGCAGGCTGAGGGTAATGGTCCCGTTTTCTGAGCGCGTGAAACATAACTTGGGATATAACGGTTGCAGCTAGGTACCGAAACCCCCTAAAATCCACATCTTGTGTCGGCGGAAAGCTGGCGACTTACTTATTCACATCTTGGTGTGTACTGCCTGTTGCCAGATTGGCGTATCGGGTGCGTATGCTGAAATGCAGTATTTTACTGACATCGGTCAGAGCAATGGTTTTTGTCGTAATTTTTACAGCAGTTTTATAAAACAGTTTTTAAACGTGGAGCGTAATAATGGCCTGGAATGAACCTGGCGGTTCAGGGAACAAAGATCCCTGGGGCGGACGTAAAAATAATGAGCAGGGTCCACCCGATCTCGATGAAGTGGTGAAAAAACTTCAGGAAAAATTTGGCGGCTTGTTTGGTGGCGGAGGCAAACGTAATGGAAGCTCCGGTTCCGGCAGGGCGGGTTCCATTGGTATTGGTTTGATTGCCATTGTGGCGATTACCGTGTGGGCGATCTCCGGTGTGTACATCGTCGAGGAAGGTACTCGTGGTGTGGTGCTGCAATTTGGCAAATACAATAAAACCACCCAGCCAGGGCCGCATTGGCATCCGCGCGGCATTCAGACGGTGGAAACGGTGGACATTGCCAACATCCGTGGTATCAGCATCGGTTTTCGTGCCGGAGGCGGTAATCGCCAGACGGGCAGCAGCGTGGGACGCGAGTCACTGATGCTGACCGAGGATGAAAATATCGTCGATGTCAAACTGGCCGTGCAATACAAGGTGAAAAGCGCCAGTGATTATCTGTTTAACGTCAAAGATCCAGAGACCACGTTACGTCAGGTGATCGAAAGTGCGATACGCGAAACGATTGGTAAAAGCGAGATGGATTACATTCTTAAAGAAGGTCGTGCTGATGTGACGGAGCAAACGCGCGAGCAGGTGCAGGAAATTCTGGATCGTTATAAAACCGGTCTGCAAGTAACAACCGTTAACCTGCAAGACGCACAACCTCCCGAGCAGGTGCAGGATGCCTTTGCTGACGCCGTCAAGGCGCAAGGCGATCAGGTGCGTGTGATCAATGAAGCCAAGGCCTATTCCAATGACATCGTTCCTCGTGCGCGTGGTAAGGCTGCACGCCAACTGGCTGAAGCCAATGCGTATAAGGAGCAGGTGATTGCTGAGGCGACAGGTGAAGCATCGCGTTTCACGCAAGTGTTGGCGGAATACAAAAAAGCGCCTGAAGTCACACGCAAGCGTTTGTATCTTGAGGCGATGGAATCGGTGATGACCAACAGCAGCAAAGTGTTGGTGGATGTCGAAGGCGGCGGCAATCTGTTGTATTTGCCGTTGGATAAAATGATGTCTGGCGGTTCCTCCACGGGTTCATCCGATGGACGACGCATTATTGAAGGTGATTCAGCATCACGACAAATTGTAGAACAACGACTGCGCGACAATGTTCGCGGTAGAGGAGTACGCTAATGGGACAGGCTAAAGGATT
>JALSGT010000016.1 GCA_026982555.1 Chromatiales bacterium | reverse complement strand
ATTAATACGATTCTGCCCAGGAAAGATGATTTTCCAGTTGCTGAATTGTGTACTGCTGCTCTTTGATGATTTCTTTCACTACATCGCCCACTGAAATCATGCCGACCAGCTCGCCATCGTCCATCACCGGCAGATGCCGGATGCGCCGTTCATTGATGATCACCAGGCATTCGTTGACGGGTTGTGCCGGAAAGGTGTGAATAACCTGGCTGGTCATAATCTCTTTTACCAGGGTCTCCTTTGAGGCACGATCTTTCAGGATGATTTTACGGGCATAGTCGCGTTCGGAAAGAATGCCAACCAGTTTGCCTTCGTGGACAACGGCGAGCGCACCAACGTGTTTGTCATCCATATATTTTATGGCGTCGAATACAGTGTCTTCCGGACTGACACTCCAAACCTCTCCACCTTTGTCTTCGAGTAATTTTCCAACGGAAATCATGATAAAAACCTCCGGTTTTGTCTGTAACGGATGGGGCGTTTACCATCCATCTTCACTGATTTTACTATCGGTGTGTTTATGATAAAGATTAGCAGCAAAAGCTCGGTTTTACCTTTATTCTTACTTTCCAATAGCTTATGTTGGGGGAAGAATGGAGCGATACCTGTATGTTTCTGATAAAAAACAAAGGCTTTTGAAATGATTGAAGATTTAAAAGGTGATGAATCCTGGCGCATATTCAGAATTATCAGTGAATTCACTGAGGGGGTGGACCGGCTTTCCAATCTGGGTTATGCCGTATCTATTTTTGGTTCTGCACGATTGCCTCTGGAAAATCCGTATTATCAGCAAACGGTGGAAATGGCCAAGCGCCTGGCCAAGGAGAATTTCGCCATTATTACCGGGGGCGGGCCGGGTATTATGGAGGCGGCCAATAAAGGTGCCTTTGAGTCAAAAACCAAATCCGTTGGTTTGAATATTCGTTTGCCGCATGAGCAAACGGCAAACCCGTATCAGGATATTACGCTGGATTATCGTTACTTCTTTGTGCGCAAGGTGATGTTTGTTAAACACTCCATGGGTTATGTGTGTATGCCGGGCGGGTTTGGCACTATGGATGAGTTTTTTGAGTCGTTGACACTGATGCAGACACAAAAAATTTATCCCATGCCGATGATTTTGTTTGGTGTGCAGTATTGGCAGGGGCTTATTGACTGGATGAAAAGTACGATGATACCCAATGGCACTGTTTCAGAGGCGGATTTCGATTTTATTACACTCACGGATGATATTGATCAGGTTGTGGAAACCATGATCAAACACCGTGAATGGAAAGAGAAAGTGAAGCAGCAGGCTGAAGAAGAAAATTCATCATGCTCATGAGTGGGTCTTTCAGTCTTCGGGGATAGTTTGTTCTGTGTTTGTCAAACCAACAAAGATGCTTGCACTTCTTTAATAGCTTCGCCTTTTTCATCCATGTCAATGATACTGACATCGGTATCCAGACCCAGGCGTGCAAAAGCGGGGACATCGCTCCAGTTAACGTTGCCATGCGGGTGTTCTTTGCCAAAGTAGCTTTGCAGGTTGGCAGCGATAACGACATCGATCAGATCCGCAGCGCCCCCGGGGTCATAGCTCAGGTCTTCGTGTTTTGCAGCAACATTGATGATGTCTTGCGGGAATTCCCAGCTGCTCAACAGTGCAACGCCAATGGTGGTATGCATTTCACGAATAATTTCTTCAAGAATATAGGGTTTCGCCAGCAACTCGGGAATGTCTTCTGCGTATTTGATAATCGGCAGCGCACCGATATCGTGTACCAGACCGGCGAACATGGCTTGGTCGGCCTTTAGTCTGGCCATGCCCGCCAATGCCTGGCTGATGGCAGCCACTTCGGTGCTGTGTGTCCAGAAGGCGTGAAACAGTTTGTCGGTAACGTCTGTGCCCGGTTGAAAAATTTGTTGCACAATGAGGCTGTTGACGGTGTTTTTAACCGTGGTGTTACCCATGCGGGTGACTGCCATATCCACGCTGTCAATGTGTTTGGTGCCGCGAAGAAGCGGGCTGTTGGCAACTTGTATCAGTTTGGCGGAAAGTGCAGCATCGGTGCTGATCACCTGGGCTACGGCCTTGGTGTTGGCGTTTTCGTCGGCCAGAGTATCTCTGACTTTTAGTGCAACTTCGGGCAGGCTGGGCAGCACCAGCTTGTTGCTTTCCAGTTCGGTGATGAGCTGGGTCAGGATACGGTTTTTCAGTTCGCTGGACATGGTTTCTCCGCTGGGTATGGTTCAGAAACAAGCTACCGTTGGGTTGTCTCTGTTTCAGGCTCTTGACGTATTAGCGGGCCCGCCGGAGGAAAATTTAGCGTACCAGGAAGTAAATCAGAACAAGATTGGTGAACACCATGGCGACGGCCAGTAATCGCCAGAATTCAGTGGGGTCTCTTTCCAGCAGAGGGCGTTTCTGGTCTTTCATGAACTCCGGGTTGGGGTGTGACAGGTCGTGTACGAATTCCGAGAGTGTGCCGTAACGTTGTTGGGGGTCAGGGTGTACGGCCTTGCGCAGAGTGCGATCCATCCATAGCGGAATCATCGGGTTATATTGCGTGCTGGTCTGGTATGTCAGTTTTGCCACCGTGCGGGGGTTGTCGGCATTTTCCAGGCTGTTGCCATAAGGCAGTTTGCCGGTAAGTAATTCGTAAGTGATGGTCCCCAGAGAAAAAATATCCGAGCGGTTACTGCCGGGCTGACTTAACAGATATTCCGGTGCGGTGTAGTTGCGCGTGCCCAGCAGGTCAAGGCGCTCGATGGGGGAATAAATTTCGGCGATACCGGCAATTTTGGTGGAGCCAAAGTCGATAATGCGCACCTTGCCGCTGGCATCCAGCATGAGGTTTTCGGGCTTTAAGTCCTGATGCAGCATTTCCAGCCGGTGAAAGGCGCGCAGTCCGGTGGCGATCTGCTCCACCAACAGACGTACATCCTTGATGTCAGGTTTGGAGTGCTGGTTCATCCAGTCACGCAGGGTTTGCCCGTTGATGTATTCGGTAACGTAATATAAAAATTGCCGGGGCCGGTCCTTGTCATAAATGGTGAGCACGCGCGAGTTGTGAATGCGTTTACCCACCCATTCTTCACGCATGAAACTTTCAATGTAAGTGGCTTCATCTTCAAAGTTGACGGACGGTGTTTTGATCACCACCAGTTGGCCTGTATCAACATCTTCTGCCTTGTAAACCTGGGTGCGATTGCTGGCATGAATTTCACGCAAAATGCGATAGCCATCCAGAATCATGCCGGGTTCGAGATCCGGGGGGAAGGGCAGGCGGGTGAGTTCCTGATGGGCTTCGTTGGCGGTTTGCACCGGCAGAGTATTAATGCGCAGCACCTGACAGGTAATGTTGTCTGTGCTGCCGTGGTCTAACGAAAATTGTACGATGGACTTTGCCGCCTGATCGGGATCATTATTGGTGGAGACAAGCCGGGCAATTTCTTTGTCTGAAATAAAGTCATGTACACCATCGGTGGTGAGTACATAAATATCACCCGCTTCCAGGCGAGTACGGCGGTAGTCGATTTCCAGGTGTATATCGATACCCATGGCACGATTGAGATAATCCTTCTCGCCCACCCAGCGGCGATGGTCTGTGGTAAGGCATTCCAGGTTGTTGTCCTGCATGCGATATACCCGCGAATCACCCACATGAAAAATATGTCCGGTGGTGGATTTCAGCACCAGCGCACTGAACGTCGTGATCATACCCTGACTATGATGGCGTGGGTCATCCTCGTGCCGCTGACCTTTACTGTACAGCCAGCTGTTGATAGCGGTGAGAATTTTGTGCGCCGAGGTTTTGGTGGTCCATGAATCCGGCGTGGAATAATAATCCGATAAAAAACTACCCACACAGGTCTCTGCCGCTTCACGCCCGGCAATGCAACTGCTTACACCATCGGCAATGGCAATGGCAATGCCCTTGTTTTTTAACTGCGGTTCATCGGGAATAAGTGCGCCGTGGAAATCCTGGTTTTCTTCCTTGCGGCCTTGCTCAGAATGTTGTCCGAGGGTGATGTTGAGTTTAGTGGTCATTATGTTGATGATATCGTTTGGATATATCTACCCGTAGCGTTTGAGATTTAGGTTTTATTGTACGCCTTCTTCATTCCATGACTTCGTTGAAATTCCTCGCAATAGTCCGGCTATTACTCGTCATTTCGCCTTGCCATGAAATGCATATGACGCACACTAAAAGCCTAAATCTCAAACACCACGGGTGTATCAAATTTGAAGTATCAAAAAAGTGTATCATATCTTTGTGATATTAAGTGATGGCGCTGCTTTTTATTCCTTCATCCCAGAACGTGCAGTTGAGCGGCCAGAGGCAAAAGGCAACGTGCTATACCGGTCGTAGCGATTCACTCAATAAGTGACTGTGCCAAATAGTTGTTTTTTGTTGTGGTCAGTGAAAAATATCCGCCAATGCCAGTAACTTGTGCTCTATCCACTGACGACGATGTTCATAACCGTTGCCGGAAGGTCGAGTGTTAGCGAGATAGCTTTCTGCAGGGTCGTTATTCACTACGAGTATATCGAATGCCTAAGGGATCATCGGGATCAATACCGACCATGAAACGTTTTTTGCGGTCGCTATTTGTAGTTTGGTAAACACGACCTATCCAGTTATTGATCATCGCCTCCCCGGTGTCATGCCAGGTGTTGTGCAGGCGTGAGCGGATCAGTTCTTCCGGGAATGTTGGTAACGGTGCCTTGCGTGCTTTTGCTTTGAGCAGCCGGGACTTGTGCTCAAGCAGAATGGCCTGCACCTGTCGGCTGAAATAATCGTGGGGGAAAGGGGGGTAATCGTCTCGTTTATCATCAATAAACAACAGCACTTCCCGTTTGTATTCTTTTAACAGGCTGTTGATATCGTATTCCGGATGTCCCTGAAAATAAACAATGCGAAACAGGTCTTCACTGACCGCAAGATGCACCCCTGCATCAGGGCTTGCAACCAGCACGCGTAAACCTGCTTCTTCAAACTGCTGTTGTGTTATTTCGTTATAACGGGAGTGGGGCACATTAAAGCGTGTGTTGATATCGCTGACCAGTGGATGGGAGCGATCAATTACCTCGTGCTGAAATACACCCCAGCATTTTTCAGCCAGTTTTTTCCGTTTTTGCTGATGCCTGAATTGCACGACCGCATGGGTGGCCAGACAGGAACACAGTATGGATGTGACATTGTTATATCCCCAGTCGATGACTTCAATCAGGGGTTCCCAAAATGCTTCATCAGCCAGGTCGGGCTGGGTGACGTTGGCTCCGGTAATAATAAGCGCATCCAGCCCTTCGGTTTTAATGGTGTCAAATGTCTCGTAATATTTTCTGATGTGCTGAGCTGCCTTTTCACCGCGCGGCAATTGCGGCAGGGTGAACAGGTGAATGTAAAACTGTGCAATTTGATTACTTTCGCTGACAATGCGCAAAAACTGTCGTTCAGTCGCTTCAAGTGCCGCATCCGGCATCATGTTCAGCAGGCCAATGTGCATTTCCCGGATATCCTGTTGCCGGGCTCGTGCCGGATCCAGCACGGCGTCTCCTTCTTCACGAAGGCGGGTAAATGTGGGCAATAATGAGTTGGCGACCAGCGGCATGGGGTTTCCAGGTTACAGGTTTGAGTTGGTTGGTGGTTTTCGCGCAATGGCGTCAGCAATCAGTTTAACAAAATCATCTTCTGTGCGGACGTTTGCCAGCTCATCCGTGCTGATGGTGTAGCCGTATTTTTTGGCAATGGCTTCATAGCGTGGAATACGGGCATGAAATAAACGGGGGAAAATCCAGCGCACAAATTCGTCCGGGT
>JALSGT010000015.1 GCA_026982555.1 Chromatiales bacterium | reverse complement strand
TTTCTGGTAATAATGGCTTCAACAAATTCTTTACGTTTTTGATTGCGGTATTCTGATTTGGACATGGCCGCATTATACCATGCCAATACTTATGCAACGATTAATACTTCGTTAAATACTCAGCAATAAACTACCCCGCAGCAAGCTATCTCGCTGGCGCGAGACTTTTGCTACGCGAAAGCGGGGTATTACACGGCCAGATCAAACGCTTAGGTGCTCGAAAAAAAACCAGCCCCTGAATAATTACTGTTTCTTTATTCATAACGCAATGCATCAACCGGTTTCAAACTGGCCGCCCGATATGCCGGGTAATAACCAGACAGCATACCCACGATGATCGATACCAGCACGGCCAGAAATGCGGTTAACCACGAAACACCCAGATCATACCCGCTCAAATAACTGATTCCAAAACCTGCAAAAATTCCCAGCACCATACCCAGCACACCACCGATAACGCTGATCACTGCCGCTTCCAGTAGAAACTGCATTAAAATATCCCGGCGATATGCCCCCAATGCCTTGCGAATACCAATTTCACGCGTGCGCTCAACCACTGAAGTGCTCATGATATTCATAATGCCGATACCACCAACCAACAATGAGATCAGGGCTGCCAATAAACCAATAAATGAAATTTTTCGCAGTAAATCCTCTGCCGTGGAAATCCAGACATCCATGCTTTCTGCGACGTATTCATAGCGATAATGATGCCGACGCTTGAGCAGATCTGTTAATTCATTCAGCGCGTTACCCGTCACTGCCACACTGACAGCTTCTGCTTGCAAGGTGTGAATATCTTTGGAGCCCAGCTGTTGCTGATAGAGGGTATACGGAATTAATGCACGCTGATTTATATCATAATCATTTTTACCCAGTTGCGATAAAATATCCCTGTTTTTGACTGCCAGAACACCAATCACCGTCAAGCGAATATCCCCCCAGCGTATCACTTTTCCAACAGGGCTCGTGTGTACACCAAATAATGCGTCCCGTATTTTAGTGCCAATGATAACAACCCGCTTGCGATGCTTAATGTCGTCCTGGCGAAAATTACGCCCCAGGTTGAATTTATCATTATTGATATCAACATAAGCGATACCGACACCTTCAAGATTGGCATTGGTAAAGTTGCCTTTTGAATGCAACGGCACCCGGTTTCTTTGATGATACACCACCGGTGTTACTTGTTTTACTGAGGCACAACATGACGGCATAAATTCCAGGTCATCATTATTAATACCACTGCCCTGCCGCACGTTACGGAAAGGGTTGTCATCTTTCCAGTTTCGATAAACCCATAATGTTTCCAGTCCGTAAGTATCCAGTTCCTGGTAAATATATTTTTTCATCCCCTGGCTAACCGTACCTACCACCATAACGGCACAAATACCAATAGTAATACCCATAATGCTGAGCACAGTACGTAGCTTGTTTTCTTTGAGTGATGAAATAGCCTGCAACAAGACACCATGGAAAATGCTGGCATGCAGTGTCTTCATTTTTGTATGCACTCATTTTGATGATCAGCAACTTCACCATCACGCACACGAATAATACGTTGTGCAAAAGCGGCAACTTCATCCTCATGAGTCACCATTACAATGGTTTTTCCACTGGCTTGTAATTGTTGAAAAAGGTGCATGATTTCATGGCTCGCCTGTGAGTCCAGCGCACCCGTTGGCTCATCGGCAATGATGATTTCAGGATTATTGACAATCGCACGCGCAATCGCCACCCGCTGCTGTTGGCCACCCGACAAGTGTGCGGGAATATGTGTAGCGCGATCAGCAAGACCAACAATGTTTAAGGCTGCAAGTGCGCGCTTTTTACGCACGGCGGGCAACACACCGGCATAAACCATGGGCAGTTCAACGTTATACCTTGCATCAATGCGGGGAATCAGATTAAACGACTGAAAAACAAAGCCAAGCCAGTGATTACGAATCGCAGCAAGGTCATCCTCACTGGCCCCCTGAATGATTTTACTATCCAGTGTGTAGCTACCACTGTCGGCAGTATCAAGACAACCCAGAATATTCAACAGCGTGGATTTGCCAGAACCGGACGGCCCCATAATGGCAACGAACTCACCTTTTTTGATGTTAACAGAAACATTCCGCAATACCGGTACCAATAAACTTCCACGCCGATAGGATTTGTGAATGTTGTGCAACTGAATCATTTGATGTCGATTTGCACGCGCCATTCCGGCATCGTGGTTTTTGTCAGTCTATCTCGTACACGGTCAAAATCATTTTGATGATGTACGGGGATAGACCTTATCACCATTTTTTAACATTGTTCCCCTGAGTAAAATCACTGTTTCACCCTCACTCAGACCCTGTTTGACTTCCGCCATGGAAAAATCTTCAATGCCGGTTTCAATAATTCTCATACGGGCATGCTCACCTTCCAACACGGCTACCACAGTTTGCCCATTATGGCGGCTCAATGCGGCAAAAGGGATTTTGAGCGTATTGGGATTCCACACTGTGCGAATGTCAGCATTAACCTGTTGACCGTAGTGAAGCACGGGTGAATCACTGCCCAGGCTGATATACACTTTTATTGAATTTGCATTTTTCTGACTGCCCGCCTCTGCCCCCAGGCGCACAACCGACTCCTGCCACTCCAGCCCGGGAAAAGCATCACTGGACACCATCACTACTTGTCCGACGTTAACAGCTACACTGTCCGCCGCATCCACATGTGCTTCAATTTCGCGTTGAGAGTCGTCCACCAGGGTAAACAATGTTTCTGTCGGGTCCACCCATTGACCTATTTCGGCATGGCGTGCGGTGACCGTGCCACCAAACGCTGCGGTAATTTTTTGGCTGTCAAGTTCCAGTGTTGCGCTACGCACTTCTTCCGCCGCAATGTCGGCCTTACTGCGTGCAGTCAGCAAATCAGCCTCCGCATCTTCAACCAAATGTCGTGCCACTGCGCCTTTTGCATGCGCTTTGCGCAATCGATCCAGTGTGCGCTCTGCCACTACAATATTTTCCTGCGCCGACGATAAACTGATTTTGACGCGGTTCAAACGACTGGTTAATTCACGGTCATCCATCTTGGCCAGCACTTGTCCCTGTTTAACGTCATCACCCTCTTTTACCCGTATTTCCACCAAACGCCCAGCTCTCGCCGCACTCACATTGACACGCTGCTTGCTTACCACACGTCCCGACACAGTGACAGATTGAAATATTTCACCGAATTCCACAGACACCGTATCAACCGGCTGGGCCGGTTTAAAATAAATATCCCAGGCCATCAGCGCCGCTGCCACCATAACAGCAACACTCAACATACCCAGCAACAAGCCTCGCACCCCTTTGGAACGCACAAACAACCCCGTGCGCTCACTTTCCAGCAACGGATATTGTTCAATCTCGCTGAGAATATTGTCATCATCGGCTTGTTTGACACTGCGAGTGTTTTGGTCTTTGTGCATCGCCGGTTCATCCATGGGTACTTCTTTCGTTTTCTCTGGTTCACCGGCAATCACAGGCTCGGACTGAGCCACATCCCTCGCTTGATTGTCTGCGCTTGTGGCACCTGGGGGGTTTTCCATCGCCCGCAAAATTGATGAGTCTTTTGCTGCTTTTTTTGTTGCAGAAAAAACAGGCTCAGTGGATTCAACAACAGGCGGCATGCTGCTTAACACCGGAATATCTGTTTTTTCGGCGGGTGGATTGGAAGAAGGGGAAGAAGCCAATTGCGGTGCGATGGGTAACTCCGGCTTACGCAAAGGGCGTTGCATGGCGTGTAATGTCACGACCTTGCCATCGTCCAGGCCGCGTTCCATTTTTTTCGGTTTGCTTTGCGAAGATGTTGTCTCGGACGGTCTGCCATCAAACAACAGACGCCGGATATGCGCATCCAGCTCATCCGCGTTCACCGGTTTTTTCATCACCTGATTGGCGCCCGCATCATACACATTCACCAGCACCTCGGCATCCGTAGCACCCGTGATGACGATAATCGGCATAATACTGATTGTTGGATGACCACTCTGTCGCAGAGTACGAATCAGGTCATCGCCGTCCATACCGGTGGGGGATACTTTCAAGTCGGTGAGCAACAGGTCGTAGTCTTCCTGCACCAGTGCCACAAAGGCAGGCTCAGCTGAGGAAAAATGGTCAACCTGATAACCAAGAGGCTGAAGCAACCGCCGTACCACATACGCCGACGTACGACTATCGTCCACATAACACAGACGCGCGACTACCGGCACATTTTCGGAACCCGGCGCACCGGTGCCCACTTCATCCCTGGAACCCTTCTTGCCCATATACTGCATACCCTGAAACGTTTACATGGAAGCCTGTCCGGCCCCTAACAACTGCAAAAAAATGACCCGCCTTGAATACTTTCAAGGCATCGGCTCATATCATCGGGTAAATTGTCTGTTTTATATGATAATGTGAGCCAGACTGGGAGCACCCCCCAACTGATGAGACTATATGTCTCAAGGGTGGCTATGTAAACTCGGGCTTTCATCGCATCCCAGCGAACTCGAAAATTCAACCGCCATCTACCCTATCAACCCGACATATTTTATTGTATTCATTAAATGACTGAAGTGACTCCTCAACGTACCCTCCCCGCCCTGGGACTTTTATCCATTTTTGGCCTGGTACTTCTCGTTATCCTGAGCAAACAGAGCAATAACCCGCAAGAAGACTGGGTCGAAGGCTGGCAGGAACTCACCCCGTTCACACATCCACGACGCGCTTTGGCAACCGCTGCCACAAAGGATTATTTGTATGTCCTGGGAGGTGTCGATGCACAAAATCGATATGTACGCCCGGTGGAATACGCACGCATCCTCTCCGATGGCCGGTTGGGCCCCTGGAAGCAAACCAGTGCTTTATTGGAAGGGCGGTTCTACCTGGCAGCCGCCAGTCACGATGGATACCTGTATGCACTGGGCGGTGGCGGCGGACAATTGGGCGATGACAACATACCGCTGGCCTCCGTGGAGCGGGCAAAAATCAACGCCGACGGCAGCCTGCAAGCCTGGCAACACCACAGCTACCTCACCACACCGCGCCGCGGTCTCACCGCCGCCATTATCAACGAGCGCCTCTACGCCATCGGCGGCTATAACGGACAATTTCTCAAATCCACAGAATTCATCGCACTTGATGCCAAGCAACAGCCTGCCCAATGGCAATTGGCCGCACAACAGGCACAAGTGGATCGCTACATCCATGCCAGCGCCACGCTGGGAAATCGAATGTATCTGCTGGGAGGTCATGTCGAAAAAGGCGGGCCGGTGAGTTATGGCGATGTCGAATTCAGCACCGTTAACGCCACCGGCCAGCTGGCACCGTGGCGGATTGCACCCACGCACCTGCTCACCGCACGATTCATTGCATCAGCCTTTGCTTTTGACGACTATCTGTACATCGTGGGAGGGCATGACGGTATCCGGCGGCTCTCCTCTGTAGAAATGGCTCATGTAACCGCTGATGACAAAATCACTGCGTGGACGCAGCAACCCGAGCTGAATCACCAGCGTAGCGCCACCGCCATAGCCATCAACGGACGTTACGCCTACGTTGCAGGCGGCATGGATGATCAGGGAGTATTACGCTCTGTAGAAATGGCCCAAATTGGCCCCCACGGAAAATTGGGATATATCGCGCAACCCGACACAGCACATTGAGCGGAGAATGGCTGATTTGAACTCCGAAACTTGAGCTTAATACAGTTGCGCACCCCGGCTGAAACCAAACACATCCCCTTTTGCTGCTTTTACTGAGCCCTTTTACCCTTGGCTACTGGCCGGGTCTGGGGGGAGTCTCATAATCACCCACCCCATAAGTTTCAAGGTTGG
>JALSGT010000014.1 GCA_026982555.1 Chromatiales bacterium | reverse complement strand
ATGGCACCGGAATTTTATTCGTTTAAAACAGCTGGACGATATGGCGCGCCGGTTAAAAAAACTGGAAAAGCGATTAGCTGCTTCTGAGCATCTTGATGAGACAAAAAAATAATGAGTGAGTCACTGGATACATCGCTAACCACGCTGGATATTTACGCAATTTTGGAGCATCTCCCGCATCGCTACCCGTTTTTGTTGATTGACCGGGTGACCGAATGCAAAGTCGGTGAACGGCTGGTTGGCTATAAAAATGTCACCTATAACGAGCCCTGCTTTACCGGGCATTTTCCTGATCGTGCGGTAATGCCCGGTGTACTGATCCTGGAAGCGCTGGCTCAGGCAACCGGTATTCTTGCTTTTCGTACCAGTGGCAAGGTGCCGGATAAAGACTCGCTGTATTATCTTGTCGGTATTGATAACGCGCGTTTCAAGCAGCCGGTTATTCCCGGTGACCAGTTGATGCTGGAAGTCGATATTATCAAAACCAAGCGTGGTGTCTGGAAATTCAACGGTATTGCAAAAGTGGATGGCAAAGTCGTATGTTCCGCAGAACTGATGTGTGCCGAACGGGGCGTACAGACTGACTGAGGCAGAAGGTTCTTGATCCATTCCCAGGCCATCATTGATCCTGACGCCCGTCTTGCCAAAGATGTCAGCGTCGGTCCTTTTTCTGTCATCGGTGCCGGTGTGGAAATCGGTGAAGGTACGGTCATTGATTCGCATGTTGTGATCAATGGCCCCTCGCGCATTGGCCGTGAGAACAAAATCTATTCTTTTGCTGCCATTGGTGGTGATCCCCAGGACAAAAAATACGCCGGTGAGGCCACCGAACTTGAAATAGGTGACCGCAATGTTATCCGTGAGTATTGCACCATTAGCCGTGGCACTGCGCAGGATGTCGGCATTACCCGCATCGGTAATGACAACTGGATTATGGCCACTGTGCATATCGCTCATGATTGCCAGATTGGTGATCACACCATCTTTGCCAACAGCACGACACTGGCGGGTCATGTGATCATCGAAGACTACGTTATTCTTGGCGGTTTTACTTTGGTACACCAGTTTTGCAAAGTAGGCACACATTGTTTTACGGGCATGAACAGTGTGATTTCCAAAGATGTATTACCGTTTCTGATGGTCTCCGGGCATATGGCTAAACCGCATGGCTTGAATACCGAAGGTCTTAAGCGTCGTGGTTTCTCCAGTGATGCGCTGAGTCAATTACGCAAAGCCTATAAAATCATTTACCGCTCGGGTAATACGCTGGTGCAGGCGGTTACCCAGCTTGAGCCCATGGCGGAAAACTGCGATGAAATTGCTCAATTGCTGATGTTCATCAAAGGCAGTACACGCGGGATTGTGCGATAAGTGGCAAAGCCGCTGTTGCGCTTTGGCATCGTTGCCGGTGAGGCTTCAGGTGATTTACTGGGTGCCGGACTTATTGCCGCCATTAAACAACAATATCCAGATGCCGTTTTTGAAGGCATTGCCGGCCCGCAAATGATTGCCGCAGGGGCTAACAGTCTGTTTCCCATGGATCGTTTGTCGGTGATGGGTATTGTGGAAGTGCTGGGGCGTTATCGTGAACTGCTGGGCATACGCCGCCAGTTGGCCGCCTATTTCAAACAAAACCCACCGGATGCCTTTATTGGCATCGATGCGCCGGATTTTACGCTGGGTCTGGAGAAACAGCTGCGTATCGCTGGTATCAAAACCGTACACTATGTCAGTCCCTCTGTATGGGCCTGGCGGCAAGGGCGGGTGAAAAAAATTGCGGCGTCCACGGACTTGATGCTCACCCTGTTTCCCTTTGAAGCGCGCTTTTACCAACAATATCAAGTGCCAGTGCATTTTGTGGGACATCCTCTGGCCGATACGATTCCGCTCGCGGTGGACAAACAGGCGGCACGACAACAACTGAACCTGCCAACGGATACTGAAATCCTGGCCCTGCTACCGGGCAGTCGTTCCAACGAATTGCATTACCTTGCACAGCCGTTTATCGAAACCGCTTGCTGGTTGCAGGCACGACGCCCTGGCCTGGGATTTGTCGTACCGTTGGCAAATCCTGAGCGACGCATTCAGTTTGAGCAGGCTATGACAGAAATCAAGGCACAGGGCAGGGAGTTGCCCCGGTTGACCCTGGTGGATGGCCAGTCGCGTGAAGTGATGGCCGCCGCCGATGTGGTGTTGCTGGCTTCGGGCACCGCCGCATTGGAGGCCATGTTGCTAAAACGGCCCATGGTCGTGGCGTACAAACTGGCGCCATTGACCTACTGGCTGGCCAGGCGCCTGGTGAAAGTGGAGAATGTGTCGTTGCCTAATTTATTGGCCAATGAAACGCTGGTGCCGGAACTGATTCAGCATGAAGCAACACCGGAAAATCTTGGACAGAAGGTGTTGGCCTATTTTGAAAATCCCGCGATAATGGATGACCTGAATCAGCGTTTTACAGACATCCATCGAACATTGCGGCAGGATGCGAGCCAACAGGCCGCGGACGCTATTTTGCAAAAAATTGTATAAGAGCAAAGGCATAACGGGATATGGATACGCAATCAACACTTGATTTTTCCGATGCTGCATTGTGGGTGGCCGGGGTTGATGAAGTAGGGCGGGGACCACTGGCCGGGCCTGTGGTCACGGCTGCTGTGATACTTGACCCGGCGCAGCCTATTTCGGGTTTGGCAGATTCCAAAGCGCTCAGTGAAAAAAAGCGCGGAATTCTTTTTGATGAAATTCAAATAAAGGCTAAAGCCTGGGCTATCGGTCGCGCCGAAGTGGAGGAAATTGACAAAATCAACATCCTGCAAGCGACCATGCTGGCCATGCAGCGCGCTGTCGCCGGGCTGGCATTGCAACCCGGGCACGTCCTGGTGGATGGCAATCGTTGCCCGGAATTGCCCTGTACTGCCGAGGCTGTTATCAAAGGAGATGGTAAAATACCGGCCATCAGCGCGGCATCCATTATTGCCAAAGTGACGCGCGACCGTGAAATGGTGTTACTGGATGCCGAGTACCCCGGTTATGGTTTGGCGGGACACAAAGGCTATCCCACCAAAGCGCATATGGCGGCGCTACAGCGTCTGGGCGTAACCCCGATCCATCGCCGTTCTTTTGCGCCGGTGCGTAAGGCGTTAACACGGGGTAAAAATTGATTAAAATGGGTTTTTCGCAGTAAAACAGGATTTACGTTAACGAGACTGATTTAACGGTTGCAGGGACAATACAAAAAGAAAAAAAGGATAACAAGATATGGCAAAGCTACCTCAGCTTACGACCTGGGAGAAGGTCATCATCGGCGCACTGGGCGGTTTGTCTGCGGTGTGCGTCAAATTTCTTGGTCAGGATTACGCGCTGCTTATTGAGCAGGGTGCTAATTTGAGCGCTGATCAGTGGTTTGCTTTTAAAGTGGGTTATTTTATTTTGACGCCGATCCTGATATTCCTGGGTGCAGTTTTGGCGTGGGTTTCGGATGAACCGAGTCGCATCAAATTACTGGCTATCGCTATTGCTGCTCCGGCAATGATTACAACGTGGTCGGGTGGAATTAAAACCAGTGAAGCTGTTTCAGTGGCAGGTTTCAGTTTTATTTCGTCAGCGCATGCGAGTGAGCAAAGTAAAAATACCGAAGATGATGCGCTAACGGTTGTTGACCCGATGAAACGCACCTCAATGAATTGGTGGAACGCAGGCATCAGCGGGATAAAAATGTTTTTTGGTTATGGTAAAGAAATTAAATCGTATTATGTGGTTGCCGGTTCATTTAAGGATAAGGACAGTGCGTTGAAACATGCGCAAGCCATAAATAATAGAGACAGTATCTATCGTGCGCATGTGGGGAGTAAAGCGAGGAATGGTTTTTATCCTGTGCTACTAGGCGAGGCGGTAACATTCAGTTCGGCAAATACGTTAAAAAAGACCATTGTTGGCCAGAGAATTATTCATGATGCTTATTTGGTATCGTCTGAAAAAATCAAACCCCTCTTGAGTTTTGATTTTCAATAACCCGACACTGTTGTTGAAGTGTAAATCGAGTAAAACATCCCGCCACGAGTATAGGTGGTGCAATATCCCGCTTTCGAGTCGCCAGGCAAGTTAGGCTTGTCTGGCTCCCAGGTTGCGAGAGAATATTTTGTGTCGCTGCGTCACGCAGTGAAAATCTTCTGTCCGTAGTGCGTGTCAAGTCTTGAATGTTCGGCGCTGACACCGGAGAATTGCCCGATGACTTTTGCTTTCGTCCATCTGCGCCTGCACACAGAGTATTCACTGGTGGATGGCTTGGTACGCATCAAGCCCCTGGCCAAAACCGTGGCAGAAAAAGGCATGCCTGCCGTGGCGGTTACCGACCAGAGCAACCTGTTTGCCATGGTCAAATTTTATCGCGCGGCCATGACGCAGGGTATCAAACCCATTATTGGTGTCGATATCTGGCTGGCCAGCGACGATGAGCCCACCCAGCCGCACCGCCTGACCCTGCTGTGCCAGAGTAATGATGGCTATCGCAATCTTACCGAGCTGGTGTCCCGCACCTATACCGAAGGCCAGCACCGGGGCATTCCTGTTTTACAGCCCGAATGGCTGGAAGGCCACAGTGACGGTTTGATTGCACTGTCGGGCGCACGCGAAGGTGATGTGGGGCGGGCCTTGCTGGCCGGGGATGCAGCGCGTGTCCAGGTTTGTCTCAATCGTTGGCAACGCCTGTTTCCGGATCGTTATTATCTGGAACTGCAACGCACCGGGCGTCCTGATGAGGAAGATTATTTGCATGCCGCTGTGGCTCTGGCACAAACGGCGGATCTGCCTGTGGTGGCCACCAACGACGTGCGCTTTTTGCAGGCCGGGGATTTCGAAGCCCACGAGGCACGGGTTTGCATCCATGATGGCCGTACACTGGACGACCCGCGTCGTCCCAAAAATTACTCCGAACAGCAATACCTGCGTTCGCCCGAAGAAATGGCCGAGCTGTTCAGCGATATTCCCGAGGCACTGGAAAATACGCTGGAAATCGCCAAACGCTGCAATGTTGAGCTGACACTGGGCGAAAATTTTCTGCCGGATTTCCCCATTCCCGATGGCCTCACCGAGGCTGAATATTTCCGTCAGGAGTCGAGAAAGGGACTGGAGGCGCGGCTCGACAAGCTGTTTGATCGCAATGCCCCGGATTTTGCAGCGATACGCAAGCCCTACGATGAGCGGCTGGAGATCGAGCTGGGCGTGATCATTGAAATGGGCTTCCCTGGTTACTTTTTGATTGTTGCGGATTTTATTCAATGGGCCAAAAACAATGGCATCCCGGTGGGGCCGGGGCGTGGTTCCGGTGCGGGCTCGCTGGTGGCTTATGTGCTGACCATCACTGACCTTGACCCGCTGGAATACGATTTGCTGTTTGAGCGGTTTTTGAATCCCGAGCGTGTCTCCATGCCGGATTTCGACGTGGACTTTTGCATGGAAGGCCGGGATAGAGTCATTGATTATGTGGCCCAGCACTATGGCCGCGAAAAAGTCTCGCAAATTATTACTTACGGCTCCATGGCCGCCAAGGCTGTAGTACGTGATGTGGGCCGTGTGTTCGGTCATCCCTACGGTTTTGTGGACCGCATTTCCAAAATGATTCCCTTCGAGGTGGGTATTACCCTCGAACAGGCCATGGAGCAGGAAGACTCCCTGCGCGAGCTCTACGAACAGGACGAAGAGGTGACCGCGCTCATCGACATGGCGAAGTCGCTGGAAGGCCTCAAGCGTAATGCCGGTAAACACGCAGGCGGCGTGGTTATTGCGCCCACCAAGCTCACCGATTTCTGCCCGCTGTATTGCGAGGAGGGCGGAGATAGTGTCGTCAGCCAGTTCGACAAAGATGATGTTGAAGCAGTCGGTCTGGTCAAGTTCGACTTTCTGGGGTTGCGCACCCTGACCATTATTGACTGGGC
>JALSGT010000013.1 GCA_026982555.1 Chromatiales bacterium | reverse complement strand
CCCACCTCGGAACCGGTTCCTGCCGTGGTGGGTACGGCCACTACCGGTGCAATGCCGGTGCGGTCTGCGCGTGTCCAGTTGTCACCCTCATCTTCAAAACCCCGGAGGTTGCGTGACTGACCGGCCATGAATGCAATGGCTTTTCCGGCATCAAGGGCGCTGCCACCACCAAAAGCAATCACACCGTCATGCTGGCCGTTGTTGTAGTGCTTTACCCCGGCCTCAATGTTTGCGATATTGGGATTGGGTTTTATCTCACTGAACAGTCCGGTCTTCATGCCTGCCGAGCGATTGTCAGCAATGGCATTTGCAATCATGGGCAATGCTGCCAATCCTGGATCGCTGACCAGTAAAGGATTACGCATGCCCAGTGTTGCACAGGCGTCGGCCAGTTCGCCTATCCGGCCACTGCCAAAACGGATGCTTGTAGGATAATTCCAGTTTCCTGTCAAACTTTCCTGTAACTGCATTTAGTGCCCCGTCCGAAGATAAAATGATTTGGGTCTGCTGAGTCGTTGATAACCGCAACCTGACAGGCTGCATCCTTTGCCGGATTGCCTGATGCCCGTCCATGCCAGTGCCGGGTCAAGATAATCACAGCGATTCATAAACCAAGTGCCGGTGTGTACCTGTTTACCGATAGTAATGGCGGCCTGTTGGTCTCGGGTCCAGACAGATGCAGTCAGGCCATGAACGCTGTCATTCATTAATTGAATGGCTTGTTCGTCTGACGTGACTTTCATAATGCCGACGACCGGACCAAAGGTTTCTTCGTGCATTATCGGCATTGAGTGATCAACATTGAGCAATACCTGAGGTGCCAGAAAGGCCGGGGACGGGTTTTCTGAATGGATTGTAAAAGTCTTGTCATCAATGCAAGTTTGCGCGCCTTTTTTTACCGCCTGTTGAATCTGTTGCCTGACCTTGTCAGCAAGGCTTGCCCGTACCATCGGACCCAGAGTGGTGTCGGGATCAAGCGGATTGCCCACCCGGTATTGACTGACCTGTTTTACCAGACCATCTACAAAAGGTTGATAAACATCCTGATGGACGTAGACCCGTTCAATGGCACAACAAGATTGCCCGGCATTGAAAAAAGCGCCATCGGCAATATTGTCGATAGCAAACGAGATGTCTGCATCGGCACGTACATAGGCAGGATCGTTTCCACCCAGCTCCAGCCCCACATCAATAAAACACCCGGCAGCAGCATGTTCAATACGTTTTCCGCCTTCCCCGGAGCCGGTAAATGAAACGTAATCCACTTTCCCGCAGGCCACAATGTTCAGGCTTGCTTCATGAGTCAATAACAATGATTGAAAAACACCCTCCGGAAGACCAGCAGACTGAAAAGCTTCAGCAATACGCTCGGCGGTAATCGCTGTTTGTGAGGATGGTTTCATCAATACCGTGTTGCCCGCCATTATCGCGGGAATGATTGAATTCACGGCGGTAAGGTAAGGATAGTTCCATGGCACAATAGAAAAAATAACCCCAAGGGGTTCACGCTGAATATAACGTGTCAGCTGTCCACCGTTGGAGAGTTGAATATCCGCCAGTTGTTGTTCCGCGATACCAATCATATAGCGGGCTCGTTCGGTAAAGCCGTCTATCTCACCTGGCGCATAACGTATCGGGCGACCCATTTGCCAACTGAGTTCTTCACCCAGTTGCTGTTTGTTTTTCAACAATGCATCCACCGCAGCGAGACAAACAGATTTGCGTTCCACAAGTGGAGTCAGTCGCCATTTAATTTGTGCCGCAATAGCCGAATCGAGTGCGTGAGCAATGTCATGGCTTGTGGCAAATTGTCGTTGTGCGTATATACGGCCATCTACCGGCGATATAATTTTTAGTACATTTGTCATTTTAAAGTTTTTAAATCCACCGCCTTTAGGTCGTATAGTGTTTTACTCCCTCTCCCTTTGAGGGGAGAGAGTTGGGGTGAGGGGTGAATTACACCAAAGTTGATTTTCTAACCTTGCCTTAGTTTTCCTCCGGGTGTTGGGACGAACAACTGGGAATAACGCGGGTGATAAATTTTTTTCTGATTACCCACAACTCTCAGCCATTCCGATAAAAATTAATGAAAAAGGCATTCAATGGGTTATAAGCAACAACAATAGGCAGCAACATTTTCACACATGACTATTTAAGCGGAAATCCACTGCAACAAACCATATCACTGTTGAGAGTAATTAGGTGAGTATTTAACGCAAAGATCGCAAAGGCGCAGAGGACGCAAAGAAAAATATAAAGCTGCCTGATTATGCTGAATTTCAGCCATCGCCGGGCAGTATTATTTTGTTACTCATTCAGTCCATTATTTATGGTGTGGGCGTCATCATGGCTGTGTTTCATAGGCAATGAGTACACTTAGCGCCCTCTGCGCCTTTGCGATCTTTGCGTTCATAACACGTCATTTTCCAGTGCCACGATAACGTATGCCCCTCTGTTGTCGCGGCGTATTTCCTCTACAAACGTGATACTTGTACCTGCATTAGTGGCGCTTTGTGGATGCTGCTGCTTTAGGTTTAACACTTTCTGATTACTCATGATTCTCAGCCATTGGGTAGCCTCGTGACCGGCGGCTGTCCCTGTAAACATGAGTATCCACATGAAATAGCGTCACCCGATGAGGTCAATTTTCTTCACTACGTCAATATCCTGGTAGGGTGAGTTTGGTTCTTGCGTGTCACAAATTGAATATATGGAGGTTTAATTTGTCCAACGTGGCTGTGAATTGTGGGTAATCAGGAGTTTTTTTGCTGTCATCAAAATTTAACCCATCAAATAATCTCCAGGTAACGATTCAGCTCCCAGTCGGTAATATGCTGACGAAATTCACGCTCTTCCCATTCCCGGCTGGCGGCAAAATGTTCGACAAATTCATCCCCAAATGCCTGCCTGGCCATGGCAGACTGTTTTAATCGCTGTGCTGCATCCCACAAGCCAGCAGGGAAATGCAGGTGCTCCGCAAATTGTTGATCATAAGCATTACCTTTAACCCCGGCATCCAGCGTCAGACCGTGTTCAATACCCCACAAACCGGAGGCCAGTGCCGCCGCGAGGACGAGATAAGGATTGGCATCAGCCGCACCCACCCGATACTCAACCCGCTGCGCCTGTTCACTACCTGCAATAACACGTAGCGCACAGGTGCGATTGTCCACTCCCCAGCTCGCCACCGTGGGTGCCCAGAAACCGGGTACGAGCCGTGACCAGGAATTAACGGTGGGAGCGATCATGGCCAATAATTCCGGCATCAGTTTTTGTTGTCCTGCAACAAACTGACACATGACATCACTCATATTATCGCTGGCATCGGCATCGAAAAACACAGGGTTGCCTTCACTGTCTTTCAATGAAATATGAATATGACCACTTTGCCCCGGATAGTCCGGCGACCATTTAGCCATAAACGTGGCCAGCAGTCCTTGTCGTTGTGCCAGTACTTTACTGAAGGTTTTGAATAATGCGGCCTTGTCAGCGGCATTGAGGGCAGAATCTACCGCAAGGGCGGCCTCCAGCACACCGGGCCCGGTTTCTTCATGCAACCCCTCAATGGGAAAATCCATTGACTCGCTGGTGTCCAGTATTTGTTGATAAATATCGATATCAACACTGTTACGTAACATCGAATAGCCAAAATTTCCGGGGGCGAGGGGTTTTAAATCATGATAATGTTTCTCACGAATAGACTCGCGTGTTTCATTAAACACAAAGAACTCATATTCGAAACCAACATACGCAGAAAGCCCCATAGTATTCGCTTTTTCAATGACACGCCGCAAAACACCACGAGGGCAGATTTTTTCAGCAGGCGCAGAAAATTCCGCAAGAAAAAACAATGTATCCGGTTCAAACGGAATCTCACGACAGGACTCCGGCAGAATACGCACCGGTGCATCTGGATAACCGGTATGCCATCCGGTATATTTCACGTTATCGTACAGCTGGTCATTGCTATCCCAGCCAAGCACCACATCACAAAACCCGAAACCCTTATCCAGGGCAGACAAAAACTTTTCACGGGACATATACTTGCCACGCAATATACCATCAATGTCAAACACACCAACTTTAATGTGCGTCAAATCATGGGTAATGACGATTTCTCTGGCATCAGCAGCGGTCTTTACCTCTCTTGCTTTCATCCGGAAAATCTCCCACCTGTATTTATTATTTCAACCATCAATTACTCCCTCAAGGCTGGGTAAACATATAGCATGATTATCGGTATATTGCAGACTGACCGGGTCAAACCGGCATTCAGTCCATTATTTGGTGAATACCCCGCCATGTTTCAAACACTGTTGCGGAGCGTTGACCCGCGTCTGGAATTCAGGGTTTATGACGTGCAGCACAACATCTACCCCGCAGACATTCATGAGTGTGATGCCTATATCACCACCGGAAGCAAGGCCAGTGTTTACGATGCTGATCCATGGATCACGGTATTGCAGACATTTATCGTGACCCTGGATCAGCAACAGAAAAAACTGGTCGCGGTATGTTTCGGGCATCAGCTGGTGGCTCAGGCATTCGGGGGTAAAACCGAAAAAACCGACAACGGCTGGGGCGTCGGTGTACACACCTGCCAAATACAAACACAACGGCACTGGATGAAACCGCCACTGCATCACTACAAATTGATTGTCAGTCATCAGGATCAAGTGACACAATTGCCGGACAATGCAGAATTGCTTGCCGGTAATGAGTTTTGTCCTATCGCCATGTTTCAGCGCGGCGATAACATTCTGGCGATTCAGGGGCATCCGGAATTCAGCAAAGACTACTCAGAAGCGCTCATACGACATCGCCAGCAACTGCTGGGCGAAAGCGTGTTTGAGCGAGGGATATGTTCATTGCAAATTCCCACCGATGAAACCGCCATTGCCCGGTGGATACTGACCTTCATGGGCAATGACTCCTGACATCAGGCTGTCAGGAGGAGTAGCGTATAGTCAGCGTTCTTTAATCACTGACGCAGGAGAGAACAATGACTGACACAATGAAACAACACGGTGCCTTTAGCTGGAATGAACTGATGACCACCGATGTTAACGCCGCAAAAACGTTCTATGGCGACATGTTCGGCTGGGCATTTGACGACATGAAGACCAATGACATGGAATACACCATGGCCAAAGCAGGGGATCAGGAAGTCGCGGGCATCATGGGAATGACACCCGAAACCGGAGAAATGCCACCCATGTGGGGTGCCTATGTCACCGTGGACGATGTGGACGCCAGTGCAAAACAGGCCGAAACACTGGGCGGGAAAATACTCATGGCTCCGCGTGATATCCCGAATGTCGGGCGGTTCTGCGTTATTGGTGACCCACAGGGTGCAGCCCTGTCCCTGATCACCTATCTCAACAAATAGGACGGCAACCGCCAGTGCGACGTGCTGACAGACTGTTTCAAATCGTCCAGTTTCTGCGCTCACGACGGGTCACCACCGCACGTTGGCTGGCGGACGTGCTAGAAGTTTCCGAACGAACCATCTATCGGGATATACAAGACCTGATGATGTCCAACGTGCCGATAGAAGGCGAGGCCGGTGTCGGTTACGTGATTCGGCGCGGTTATGATTTACCGCCGTTAATGTTTACCCGGGAAGAAATCGCCGCCCTGACACTGGGAGCCCGTATCGTCAACAGCTGGGCAGACCCCAGGCTGGCAATGGCGGCTCAATCGGTGCTCAGTAAAGTGGAAACCGTACTGCCGGACTCCCTGAAAGGGGAGCTTGACCAAACCCGGTTATTCTCCCCCCTGGTAAGAATACCGACACAAGTGGCGGCTTTTATGGAGGAACTGCGCAATGCCGCAGATTGTCATAACAAAGTCGTTATCACCTATACACGGGCTGACGGTGCAGACTCCAATCGCATCATCTGGCCCCTGGGCCTGTTTTTCTGGGGGACAACCTGGACACTGGGTGCCTGGTGTGAAATGCGCGAAGCCTTCAGAAACTTCCGGCTGGACAGGATTGAAACATTACAAATATGCGATGAGCAATACCCG
>JALSGT010000012.1 GCA_026982555.1 Chromatiales bacterium | reverse complement strand
GATGTTAGCCCTGTTGATGGCCATTGGCTTTAGCGGGCTGGCGATTAAATATCTGGCACACACCGATATCGTGGCACTTAAAACCTGGATGCTGGGTCTGATATATTTTGATTTGCAACCCTTGCCTGCTGATTTTTTTGTGCTGCTGCATCTGGGGCTGGTGATTATATTGATGGTGATTTTTCCCATCAGCAAACTGCTGCATGTGCCGGGTTTGTTTTTTATGCCCACACGCACGCAGGTGGATAACCCGCGTGAGGTTCGTCACACGGCGGGCTGGACCAAAAAATAATTTTTCGTTGTTTTCAGAATAAAGAGAGTTGATACGTGGCTGCCAAATTTGATACACCTGAGCTGTTCAAAAATATCGAGATCATCGATACGCCGAAGTATGAGACGGACTCGATGGCGCACAGCCGCCCATATCTGGCCAAGGCTCAACATAACGAGAGTCTCGGTTTCCCCGGTGAACTGGTAGACAACTGGGAGGAAAAAGCCGTTACCCGACTGGGCGAACTGGTGGACGGTTCCCGCGCCCTGCGTACCTTTCTTGACAGTTGTGTAAAGTGCGGTGCCTGCACTGACAAATGCCACTATTATCTGGGTACCAAAGACCCCAAAAACATGCCAGTGGCACGTCAGGATTTATTGCGCAGTGTGTACCGCCGTTATTACACGTTTGCGGGCAAGTATTTCCCCAAGCTCGTCGGTGCCCGCGACATGGACAAAAGTGTACTGGACGAATGGTATAGCTATTTTCATCAATGTTCGCAGTGCCGTCGTTGTGCTGTGTTCTGTCCTTACGGCATCGACACTGCAGAAATTTCCATGGCGGCGCGGGAAATCATGGACTCTGTGGGTCACGGTCAAAAATACTGTAACGAAATTATCGGCAAACTACAGACCGTCGGCAACAACCTTGGCCTGCCTGAAAAGGCGCTGGTCAATACGCTGGAAAATCTGGAAGAGGAAGTGGAAGAAGATACCGGCGTTGCGGTGAAATATCCGGTGGACGTTAAAGGGGCGGATGTTTTGCTGGTGGTACCTTCTGCTGATTTTTTTGCCGAACCCCATATTGATGGCTTGATCGGTTACGGCAAGGTCTTTCATCAGGCGGGGATCAGCTGGACCTTATCTTCATATGCCTCCGAGGCCGCGAACTTTTCCATGTTTATCGGCAGTAACGATAACTTGAAAAAGGTGGCGCAACGCATTCGTGATGCGGCTGAAGAGCTGGGTGTTAAACGTATCATCATTGGTGAGTGTGGCCATGCCTGGCGTGTGGCTTACAGCTTCTGGAATACGCTGGTGGGCCCGTTTGATTTTCTCGACCCTGCCTATCCTGCGCCGCAACATATTGTTGAATTCACTTATGACCTGATTCAGCGGGGTGCGTTAAATCTCGACAAGGAAGCCAACGATCACCGGCGCATTACCTTTCATGATTCCTGCAATGTGGCGCGCGCCTCACGCATGGGCAACATACCCGGCGGCCAGTTTATTTTACCTCGTGCATTAATCACCGCTTCGGCCAATCACTTTTTTGATATGTCACCCGAAACCATTCATGAAAATACGTTTTGCTGTGGCGGTGGCGGCGGCCTGTTAACCGATGATCTGCTGGAAATTCGCATCAAGGGAGCCATGCCACGTATGCAGGCATTGAAACAGGTGGTGGATGAACATGATGTCAATTCCATGGTAGCCATTTGCGCCATTTGCAAAGCCCAGTTTAGCAAGGCGTTGCCTGCGTATCAGTTTCCCATGGACATGATTACCAGTTTGCATCAGGTGGTTGGTGATGCCATCCAGCTGGGAACCAAAGACTAAAATGTCAGGTGGGCATTGCCCACCATCGAGGTTTAAACGGCGCATTATGGTAGGCAGTGCCCACCCTGTACAAGATGGGCTGAGCGCATTCAACACAAGTGGATCAGGAGACTGACGCTATGGCAACACCGGCAGATAAAGTAAAAGCACACACCTTTCGCAAATACAAAGATGGCGACCACGAAGTCACCCGTTGGAGTGAGCAAATCTTCGATGGTGACCGCACACACAAATGCCCCACTTATGTGCATCAAACACCGCCATGCCAAAGTAGCTGCCCCTCCGGTGAAGACATTCGCGGCTGGCTGAACATCGTGCGCGGTATCGAAAAACCTGCCGACGGTATGGACTGGCAGGAATATGCTTTTCGTCGCTCCACTCAGGCTAACCCTTTTCCTTCTGTTATGGGTCGTGTCTGCCCTGCTCCCTGTCAGGACGGTTGCAACCGAAACCAAGTGGATGATTTTGTGGGCATTAATGCCGTCGAACAATTTATCGGCGACAGTGCGCTGGATGCCGGTCTGACATTTACCCCCGGTGCCGACACTGGCAAAAAAGTGGCCATTATCGGTGGTGGCCCTTGCGGGTTATCTGCTGCGTATCAGCTGCGTTTGAAGGGCCACGCCTGCACAATTTTTGATGACCACGATAATCTCGGTGGCATGATGATGTATGGCATTCCCGGCTATCGCACACCGCGTGATGTGTTACACGGTGAAATGAACCGCATCATCAACATGGGAGTTGAAACCCGATTAAAAACCCGTGTCGGTGAAGACATCACTCTGGAACAACTGGAAAAAGACTTTGATGCCATACTGTTCGCCATCGGCGCACAGTCAGGCCGGGATTTACCGGTGGACAATTTCCGTGAAGCCAGTAACTGTCTCTCCGGTGTTGCCTTTCTTGCCGCCTTTAATGAAGGCCGCCTGAAAGGGGTGGCTGGCAAGGTGGTGGTGATCGGCGGGGGAGACACCTCTATCGACGTGGCTTCTGTGGCTCGCCGTATCGGCAAGATCACCAATCTTCATGAAAATGACCGACCGGAACATATTATCCTTGGCCAGACGGCTCACGATGTAGCAGGTGTTGCCAACCGCGAGGGTGCAGAAGTCACCCTGCTGTCACGCCATCCTGTTTCCAGCATGACGGCTGCCAAACATGAAATAGATGATGCAACACGGGAGGGAGTAGACATCATCGATGCCATTGATCCCGTTGCGGTGATCATGGGTGACAATGGTCGCGCCAAAGCCCTGCGCGTGCGCAAGCTGAAATGGGAAGGTCACAAAATGGAGCCCATCGAAGGTTCCGAGTATGACATCGAAGCCGATCTCATTGTTTCTGCTATCGGCCAGACTGGCAATCTGAAAGGTATGGAAACATTCGGTAATGAACGAGGCCTTATCGATGCCGACAAGAATTTTCAGGTACCGAATAAACCCGGTTTTTTTGTCGCGGGCGACATTGTACAACCTCATCTGTTGACCACGGTGATCGGTCAAGCTTCCGTGGCAGTGGAAAGCATCGATCACTACCTGAAAAATGAAGAAGCAGGCAAACGCCCGAAGGTGGATGTGCATCATTTCAACCTGCTGAACAAGCTGCGTGAAACCCACCTTGAACCTGCGCACTTTGATCCTGAAGGTGATGCAAAAGTGCGCGGTATCGATCGCGGCCAGCATGGTACCGCAAGTGCCGACTTCGCTGTTCATAACTATGAAGATCGCTCTGCACAACAGGTTATTGCAGCGAACAAACTGTTTCTCGGCCATTTCCCTCACGAGGAACGTCACGTTCGTACTGAAGATGTGCCCAGTTCTGATGAAGTATTGGGCCACTTTGAGGAACGCATGAACGCACTGTCGGAAGAAGAGACGATTGCCGAAGCCAAACGCTGCATGAGTTGCGGCATGTGCTTTGAATGTGACAACTGCATTATCTACTGTCCGCAGGATGCTGTGTTCAAAGTCAGTAAAGAGAAATCCACCATGGGGCGTTATGTCGCCACCGATTATAACAAGTGTATTGGCTGTCACATTTGTGCGGATGTCTGTCCCACCGGTTATATCCAGATGGGTCTGGGTGAATAAAAGACAGGGGAAAAAAGGAAAAGGGGAAAATGAAAGATAAAAGTAAAATACAAAGCGCCGGGCTTATTGCCTTTATCTTTGCGTTTTTTTCTTTTGAGGTTATAGCGGGCGTACCCGTGCCTGATATACCCGAAGCCGTAAAAGGTGAAGAATGTGTGGAAGAAACCGGCTTCATGCGCAGAAATCATATGGAACTGCTATCGCACCAGCGTGATGACACCGTGCGCAAAGGTATTCGCACCTCAAAACACAGTCTGAAAAACTGCTTTACCTGCCATATCGTAAAAGGAATGGATAACCAACCTGTTACCGCAAAAGACCCGCGTCATTTTTGTCGTGAATGTCATGATTACGCAGCAGTACGGGTTGATTGTTTTCAATGCCACACATCCATACCCGGTGGTGCCAAAACAACGGGGGCCAGACCATGAGCCGTTTACCTGAAAATGACAATAAAAATCGAATCGACCATTATCGTCGCAAGTTGCTGGGCGCGGGTGCCGCACTTACCGGAGCAGCAACACTGGGGCCGGGCGTATTTTTCACTAGCATCGCCCGCGCCAAACCAGATGCCGAACCTGTCAGCAGTGAAGTACGCTGGGGTTTCCTGATAGACACCAACAAGTGTGTAGACAATTGTGATAAATGCGTAACGGCCTGTAATGACGAATTCAATCTTACCGGTTTTGGTCGCCCCGAAACCGATGCGCAATGGATTCGTACCGTCACCCTGCGCGATAAAAAAACCGGGCACACCACAAAATTACCGTTAATGTGCCAGCACTGCGCACACCCGCCCTGTGTGGATGTCTGCCCCACCGGTGCCTCCTTCAAACGTGCGGATGGTATCGTACTGGTGGACAAACATACCTGCATCGGTTGTCGTTATTGCATGATCGCCTGCCCCTACAAGGCGCGTTCTTTTGTACATGAAACTATCGAAAACCAGAAAGAATACGGGCCACGAGGCAAAGGCACTGTGGAAAGCTGCACCCTGTGTGTCCACCGTGTGGACAAGGGTGAAATTCCTGCCTGTGCCGAAGCCTGTCCGGAAAAAGCGATTTTATTTGGTAACATGAATGATGCCAACAGCGACATTGCCCGACGCATGGCCAGCACGGCTTCCACTGAGATCCGGGGAGATCTGCGCCTGGATCTGGGGGTACGTTATCAGGGTATTTAACCCGGCAGGTGGGGGTGAGGCACGAACCTCAAATGTTCAACCACGGGAAATAAAGGTGTTCGTAGAGGCTTGAATATGATGTGGAGGCAGCTTGTTGTTCTGGCACGTTGGGGTTCATAAAAAAACATTCACCCCAACCTACGAAACAATGAAATCACTGCCATTAAGTTAACCGCTACTCGTCCCCATGCTCCGCGTGGGGATGCAGACAGCGCTATCATTTTATTGCGATAGGGGTTCCCACGCAGGAGCATGGGAACCAGGGTGTGAGTTTAACTTAATGGTAGTGGGCTGTAGAGTGGACAATGCCCACCCTACAAAACCGGCATTTAAATTGATCAACAATTAACGGCGAGCAATAACCAATGAAACCCACAACCTTCCGCGAAATCACCGGCAACAGCAAAGGTTACTATATGATGTTAGCCCTGCTGGGCCTGATGGTCACCGCCGGGCTGGGTTCGGCCTGGTACATGGAACACAACGGCCACTGGATCACCGGCATGAACAATCAGATTGTCTGGGGCATGCCCCATGTGTTTGCGGTATTTCTGATTGTCGCTGCCTCCGGCGCACTTAACGTGGCTTCCATGTCATCGGTATTCGGTAAAACATCCTACAAACCGCTGGCCCCGCTTTCGGGCCTTATGGCAATCACCCTACTGGCAGGTGGACTCATGGTTCTGGTATTGGATCTGGGCCGACCGGATCGTCTTATCGTGGCCATGACCACTTACAACTTCACCTCCATTTTTGCCTGGAACATGATTCTGTATAACGGCTTTTTCCTCATCGTCGGCATCTACCTGTGGACCATGATGCAACGCAACCTGAATAAATATTCAAAAACCGCAGGTTTTTTTGCCTTTTTGTGGCGGCTGGCACTCACCACAGGCACCGGTTCGATTTTTGGTTTCATCGTCGCCCGCCAGTATTACGATGCCGCCATCATGGCTCCCATGTTCATTGTCATGTCGTTTGCCTTCGGGCTGGCTTTTTTCCTGATTTTCCTGCTGGCGGCCTACCAATGGACTGGCCGTGAAATCGGCAGCTATCTGGTCAATCGCCTGCAAAAACTGCTGGG
>JALSGT010000011.1 GCA_026982555.1 Chromatiales bacterium | reverse complement strand
CATTGCGCCCTTCACCTGGCTGGCCTTCAGCGCATGGATGCTCACCGTGGAATATGCCGATTACCCCATGGGCAATCACGGCCTGCGTTCAGATGAGCAAAAACAGCGCCTGGGCAACAAGCGCTTGCTATCACTGGGCTTTGGCGGCGCGGTAACGCTGGCAACCATGATTCCGATAGTGAACTTCCTGGTGATGCCCGCTGCGGTGGCCGGGGCAACGGCAATGTGGGTCAGGCAATTCAGAGATTGAACCTGTTTCTGCCAAATCAATAAAAAGGCTCTACGGTATCGACACTGCCCCGGACATCCCAACACATTGAGTGGGGGGTAGTCTTTTTGCACGAGACCATGCATGAGACGCCCAGGGTACATCGACTTCCGTAAAGCCTTTCCGACTTATCGGGTGTTTTCACACCACCTACATCACCGTCATTAGCTAGGACTGAGTGCCTTGCACATAGTTCATTTTTCAAACAAATAATTTCCATAAAAAAATCAGCGTGAACGCAAATAGGCGGCAAGTCGATCAACACCCTCTTCCAACCGGGTCAGCGATGTCGTGTAGGCAAAGCGCAGATGGCATTCTGGTTGGTTCGCACCGAAATCCCGACCGGGCGTAATCGCCACCCCGGCCTTTTCCAGCACATCCAGCGCAAAAGCGTAGCTGTCGTTGGTGAGTCGGCTGCAATCGGCGTACAGGTAAAAAGCGCCAGCCGGAGCGATTGGAATGTCAAAACCCAGTTCGCGCAGGGCGGGCAGTAGAAAATCACGGCGTTGACGAAAATCATCACGGTATCCGTTCAGAATCTCCCGGCTTTCCGGCGTAAAGGCTGCCAAAGCAGCATGCTGGGAAAGTGTGGGCGCAGCAAGAAAGATATTCTGCGCCAGTTTGTCAGCTTCGCGTACATAATCGGCAGGAGCCACCAGCCAGCCCAGACGCCAGCCGGTCATGCAGAAATACTTGGAGAAACTGTTGATAACAAACAGCTCGTCGGACACACACAATGCGCTATTAGCCACGCTATCGTAAATCAGACCGTGATAAATCTCATCGACAATCAGTCGGCCACCGCGCTTTGCGGCAGCACTGTGCATATCGGCCAGATTATCCCTACCAATCACAGTACCGGTGGGATTCGATGGTGAGGCCAGCAGCGCCGCAATGGTATCCGCTGTCCAGTGCTGTTCCAACAGCGCCGGAGTCAGCTGATAGTCAGACTCCGGCCCCACCGGTACGCTCAGCGCCTCAGCTTCCAGCAGGCGGACAAAATGCCGATTGCAGGGATAACCAGGATCGGCCATCAGCACTTGTTCAGCGGGGTTTACCAGCACCCCCAACGCCAACAACAATGCACCCGAAGCACCCGGAGTAACCACAATACGTTCCAGGGCGACACTTATCCCATATTCGGTCTGGTAAAAGTTGCTAATCACCTCACGCAAGGCAGGCAGGCCCACCGCCGGGGTGTAGTGGGTTTTACCCGCATCCAGCGCCTGTTTCGCAGCCTCACGAATGGGAGCGGGAGTGACAAAGTCCGGCTCGCCGATTTCCATATGTATGATATCCCGTCCGGTGGCTTCCAGTGCCTGGGCACGGGCGAGCAAATCCATGACATGGAAGGGTTCGATATCCGCCATACGGTGGGCGATACGGGCAAATTGTCTCTGCATTTTACATCCGGGTTAACGCTGTTTCAGGCCGCGTGCAGGCGTTTAACCAGCGCCAGATCCAGATAGCGGGATGAACCTGCATCACCCGCCAGCACAGTAAAGGGTATATCCGGTTCACCCATCTGATCCAGCACAATGGCCGCACCGCTAAAATCACTGCCTTTGGTGTAAGCATCCACGGTGATAATCGTTTTGAGCCCTGCACCCTGCGCTGAAAGAATACCGTTACGTGAATCCTCCAGAGCGATACATTCCGCCGGGCTCAGCCCCATTTCCTGCATGGCATAGACGTAAATATCCGGTGCAGGTTTTTTCGCAGGTACCACATCACCGGCGGCAATCACTTCAAACCAGGAGGTCGCATCCGGGGCCAGAGCATGGGTTAACAAGGCGGTCACGTTATCGGGACTTGTGGTGGTAACGATGGCCATACGCATATCAGCGGCGCGGGCTTCCTCGATCAGCCGACGCACGCCGCTGCGCAAAGGCATTCCACCTTCCGCCAGAATGTTCACATAATGCTCGGTTTTCGCAATGTGCAGCTGTTTGATAAAGTCATCCAGATTACCGGGGTGCGTGAAGTCAGTGTTGTATTCATCAAGATAAAAGTGCATGCGCTCTTTACCGCCGGTCACTGTTAACAATTCACCATACAATTCCGATGACCAGTGCCAATCCAGCCCGGCATCAGCAAAGGCGCGATTAAAGGCGACGAGGTGACCATCGCGTTCGGTATCTGCCAACGTGCCATCCACATCAAACAAAAGTGCTTTTAATTCATTCATTTAGCTTTCTCTTAACGTAAAACTTCAACTATCTCGATATTCGCAGAGCATGAGAAATCCATGCCCAATAACGGGCGGTCGCACATCTTACCCCAGATTTCCTGGCGGCACGACGCCCCGCAATGTCACCTTTAATACCCGCTTGTGCCTTAAGGATTGGTTATAAAACATCCAGATGAAGCAATAAATTTGCGCAACAATGCCTTCTTTGCTATAAAATGCGCCCTTATTTTTATACTCCCTGCCCAATGTGTAATGCATCCTGTCAACCGGATTATCACTATCGGTAACGAACAGGAGAAAGGCAGAACAGAGGAGCACCTCTATGGCCGTCAAGAAGGCTGTAAAGAAAAAAGGAACAACCCGTTCAACCCAGAAGGGTGCCACCGAAAAGGCTGCACTCACCCAAAAGGCAACGCTGAAAAAGGCCGAGACTCAAAAAGTGACCGCAAAAAAAACGACACCCCAAAAGACGCATAAAATGGATGACAATCACTTCACCAATTTCACCCCCTATAAGGCTAAAAAGGGTGAGGAATACATGAATGCAGAGCAGGTAGAGCATTTTCGTCACATTCTGGAGGGCTGGAAACAACAGCTGATGGGCAAGGTTGATGAAACCGTGCATCATATGCAGGATGAAGCAGCAAATTTCCCGGACCCCAATGACCGGGCCAGCCAGGAATCAGAATTCGCCATGGAACTGCGAACCCGGGACCGGGAACGCAAACTCATCAAGAAAATCGATGAATCCATCGATAACCTTGGTGAAGATTACGGCTACTGCTCACATTGCGGCGTGGAAATCGGCATCCGTCGTCTGGAAGCCCGTCCTACAGCCACCCAGTGCATCGATTGCAAAACCCTGAATGAAATCCGCGAAAAACAATACGGTAAATAATCTTTTGCGGAAAACCTAACGAAAAATGGCCGCCCGTCCTTGCAGACTGGCGGCCATGCCGAACTATGACCCTCAGGCAGGGGGCATGCATATCCCCTAGTTTAAGCCACCGCCCCTAATTCTTTCACTGTTTTACCCGGCCCGATCTCTTCCACTTCTGTTCCGGCCAGCAAATCATGCATCTGCAAACCATTGGTGCGTACAAACGTGCTGACATATTCGAAAGCCACCGGATCATCACGTTCCAATGTTTTTTGTACCAGCAGGCACTTTTTTCCTTTCACATAACAAGGACGCACTGCGCCATAGCGCAAACGGTGATCAGCACCAAACTTGGCTAAAACACCTGACACCCGATCCACCCAGTCACTGGGGCGAAAAGTGCGACCATTTTGCATTGTTCCTTCAACTAACCAACTCACAGCGTGCTCCTCAGTGTATTCTGTCATTTAATAACAATGAACATTTATGTTGCTTCTTGCATCGGCCAAAGCAATGTTTCCGTTAGGGGAAATATTGGCCTGAACCCAAACTTTCTGGCAAACCGGCCAGAACTCAAAACACTTCGATCCAAACCAAGGGTTTAGGCTCAAGACTCCATACTCATCGTAACCCATCGTAATTGGGATTCAGTCGCAGGATGTGCCGTCAGACCTAAACCCCAATCGTGATGGGACTATTAAGGCTAGACACGCTGGGCTGTTACAATCGGTTCCATGTCATCTGACCAATCTTTCACCACAACCGCAAAGCATGTACCGTATCGTGGCCGCTTTGCCCCCTCGCCCACCGGTCCCTTGCATTTTGGTTCACTGGTCACTGCCCTTGGCAGCTATTTAGAAGCCCGCACTCAACAGGGCGAATGGTTGCTGCGCATGGAAGACATTGATCCACCTCGTGAGCAGGCAGGTGCTGCCGATGCCATTTTGCGTGCGCTGGAGGCCTATCATCTGAATTGGGACGGTGCCGTGCTATATCAGAGCCTGCGCTACGAGGCTTACGAAACCGCATTGACTCAACTGATTGAAAACCATCACAGCTTTGCCTGTAGTTGTAGTCGCAAAACCATTGCTGTCAACGGTGGCGGTCATATTTACCCCGGCACTTGTCGGGATGGGCTCTCCCCAGGTAAAACACCTCGCACAGTGCGAGTTCGCGTGCCGGATGAATATGAAATTTTCACTGATGCCCTGCAAGGTCAGGTGAAAGCCAATTTGCAAACCGATGTGGGCGATTTTATCGTTCGCCGCGCCGATGGTCTTTATGCTTATCATCTGGCAGTGGTGGTTGATGATGCAAAGCAAGGCATCACTGATATTGTGCGTGGTACTGATCTGCTGGGCTCCACCCTGCCACAACGTTATTTGCAAAGGTGTCTCGATTACTCACATCCACAATATAGTCATCTGCCGCTTGCCGTTAATCAACACGGTCAAAAACTCAGCAAGCAAAACTTCGCGACCGCCATCGATACCCGGCATCCCGGCCCGACACTGAGCAAGGCGCTAGCCTTTCTCGGTCACCCGCCACCGGCCGAACTGCAAGGTGCCGGTCCCGCCTTGTTATTGAGCTGGGCTACAACGCATTGGGATATGCAAAACGTGCCGTATACAGCCTCTATTTGTATTGATACCGAAGGCAAATAACGATTTTTTCTGGCATTTGCGTCCCGTGTTTTTCAAACGTGGTGAACCTCTGAGATATAGTCTGTATACGAGATAATCCGCACGTTTCTTTCAGGTTTTTAGCGACAACCCGAGCACATCCTGCATATCATATAAGCCGGCCTTACGCCCGACCAGCCATTGCGCAGCACGCACGGCACCGCTGGCAAATGTCATACGGCTGGAGGCTTTGTGGGTAATTTCCACCCGCTCGCCATCGCCCGCAAATAACACAGTGTGGTCACCCACAATGTCACCCGCGCGAATGGTTTCAAAACCAATGGTTTTGCGATCACGTTCACCGGTGACACCTTCGCGACCGTATACTGCGCAGTCTTTCAGATCACGCCCCAACACATCGGCGATCACTTCGCCCATGCGCAATGCCGTGCCGGAAGGGGCATCCACTTTATGTCGGTGATGGGCTTCGATGATTTCGATGTCTACCTCATCGCCCAGTACTTTGGCGGCAGTCTCCAGTAATTTGAGACAGAGATTGATACCCACGCTCATATTGGGCGCGAAGACAATGCCAATATCCCGTGCAGCTTCAGTGATTTGTGCCTTTTGTATTTCATCAAAGCCGGTGGTACCGATCACCATGGCGCTGCCGCGCTGACGACACACGGTTAAGTTGGCTAACGTCACTTCGGGCCGGGTAAAGTCAATGAGCACGTCGAAGACATCTGCGGTTGTGATGTCATCCACGACAGCCACACCCAGTTTACCGATACCTGCCAACTCACCGGCATCCACACCAATAACCGTGCTGCCCGGTCGTTCCAATGCCACACTGACCTGCGCCCTGTCGGCTTGATTAACAGCTTCCTGCAGGGCTTTGCCCATGCGCCCGGCTGCACCGGTAATTGCGATTTTTGTCATTTTCAGGGTTTACTCCTTCACCCTCTTCTCCCACAGAGGGAGAGGGAATAATTTATGGCTGACTTTCTGTTTGACGATGTGCTCGTGCTGCCCACGCACGCAACAACAATGCATCTTATCTTTGCTTTTTTCTGGTATCTGCGCTGTTTTTTACCAGCTGATGTAGGCATACCCTTGTTCCTGCAACTCCATCAGGGCCGATGCGCCGACTTCCACAACGCTGGCAAAGGGCAGCATATCCTTTTCAGTCCACTTCAATGCTTTCATGGTATTGCCGCAGGCTTGAAATTCCACGCCGTACTGGGCAAGACTGGAAACCCGCTGGCGCGTTTCTTCACTGACCGGGCGGCCCGGGTTTTTGGCCAGAATATGCAGACCGGGACCAATACCCACGACGACAATAGAGATATTATCACCCCATTTACGCAGCATGGCACCGATGGAAAACAAGATGGCTTTTTGCGTGGCTTCATCTGCCGTGTTGAATTGATACACCACCTTGTGATCCGGTGGATCACCCGGGAAACGTAATTCTTCTTCAGCCCGGGTAATGCCACTTAACCCGAAAAACATCAGCAGCGACCATAACAATAAATAGTTTTGTGCGTTTTTCATGGCGCAGTCTCCAGGGCAAAATTTCACATTAAGCGGTCCAGGTCTTCAGAGACGCAGAGTGTTTAGTGTGTTTTTCTGCGTCCTTTGCAACCTCTGCGTTTATAACACGTCACTTCCCAGCACCACGGGATCCAAACCCCTGGATTCCGGCTGGCAATACGCCAGAATGGCGGCATTCCCTGCAAAAAAGTGCTTAACCCCTATTTTAGGTATCGGCTATAACTTAATGTCATCTATGAACCTTTTGACCCCATCCAGCCAGGAGTGCTCCTTCGGACTGTGTTTTTTGGCGCTCTGGTCATTCATGGTTTCATCAAAATGCTTCAGCAGTTCTTTTTGCTTGCCATTCAGATTCACCGGCGTTTCAATCTGCACCCGACAGAGCAAGTCACCCACCGGCCCCCCGCGCACGGATTTTACACCTTTGCCGCGCAGTTTAAACATTTTGCCCGTTTGCGTTTCCGCCGGGATTTTCAGTTTGACCTTACCATCAAGCGTGGGCACTTCCAGCGAACCACCCAGGGCTGCTGTGACAAAGCTGATGGGAACTTCGCAGTACAGATTGTTTTCGTCACGCACAAACAACGGATGCTCTTTCACCGCAATTTGCACATAGAGATCACCGCTGGGCGCGCCGCGCTCACCGGACTCACCTTCACCACTGAGACGAATCCGGTCGCCATTATCAACACCTGGCGGCACTTTCACGGACAAGGTTTTGTGTTCCTGGGTGCGGCCCTGACCATGGCAACTGCCACAGGGGGTTTTGATCATTTGTCCTGCACCCTGGCATTGCGGACAGGTTTGTTGCAGCGAAAAGAAACCCTGTTGCATGCGCACCTGGCCCACACCGCCACAGGTCGTACACTGTTCGGGCTTGGAGCCTTTTTTGGCACCGCTGCCACCACAGGTGGAACAGGTCACGGAGGTAGGGACCCGGATTTTTACGGTTGTACCGCGTACGGCATCTTCCAGGCTCAGCTCCAGGTTGTAACGTAGATCAGCACCCCGTCGTGCTCGTTGCTGACTACTGCCCGGACCACCTCCACCACTGAAGATATCGCCAAACACGTCTCCAAAAATATCACTGAAGCTGGCACCACCACCGGGATGACCACCCCCCATACTCGCATCCACACCGGCATGACCAAACTGGTCGTAGGCCGCACGTTTTTGTGCGTCGCCCAAAACCTCGTAAGCCTCTTTGGCCTCCTTGAATTTCTCCTCCGCCGTCGTGTCGCCCGAGTTACGGTCCGGGTGGTGTTTCATCGCCAACCGTTTGAAAGCCTTTTTCAGTTCTGCCTCGCTGGCGTTGCGTTGTACGCCCAGCACTTCATAATAATCACGTTTAGACATCTTTAAATTCAGCCAGTTATAAGGTTAATCAATAAACGACATTAAATCTGGATTCTGTCAGCAATCATGCTGGCAGAATCCAGGTTTAATGATGCCCCGAATGCGGAAACGCGACAGAAGGAAAATCCCGCTGCCGCGCCGCTGTTACTTCCGGGCACATGTCTCACTGACCTGCGCCCATACCTGCTTACTTTTTATCGTCGTCTTTCACTTCTTCAAACTCAGCGTCAACAACATCATCGTTGGCCGTATTGGCTTCGCCACTTGTATCAGCAGCAGCCTCAGGCTGGTCGGTTTTTGTCTGCTGTGCATAGGCACGTTCAGCCATTTTACCCGATGCCTCCGCCAATGTTTTAGTTTTGGCTTCGATGGCATCTTTATCGTCGCTCTTCATGACCTCTTCCAGTTCGCTGATGGCCTTTTCGATAGCTTCTTTTTCACCCGCCTCCAATTTGTCATCGCCCATCTCCTTCATGGACTTTTTGGTGGCATGAATCATGTTGTCCGCCTGATTACGGGCGGCCACCAACTCGTGGAAACTGGCATCTTCCGCTGCATGGGCTTCGGCATCCTGAACCATTTTCTGGATATCCTCGTCCGACAGACCGCTGGAGGCCTTGATCACGATGGACTGTTCTTTACCGGTGGCCTTGTCTTTGGCTGACACGTTAAGGATACCGTTGGCATCGATATCAAACGCGACTTCGATTTGTGGTACGCCGCGTGCGGCTGGCGGAATGTCGGACAAATCAAAACGCCCCAGCGATTTGTTACCGGAAGCCACCTCACGTTCACCCTGCAACACATGTACGGTCACTGCCGTCTGGTTGTCTTCCGCCGTGGAAAACACCTGCTGTGCCTTGGTGGGGATCGTGGTGTTTTTATCGATAAGCTTGGTCATCACGCCACCCATGGTCTCGATACCCAGGCTCAGCGGAGTCACATCCAGCAGCAATACATCTTTCACATCGCCGCCCAGCACACCACCCTGAATCGCGGCACCCATGGCGACAGCCTCATCGGGATTCACATCACGGCGTGGCTCTTTGCCGAAAAACTCTTTGACCTTCTCCTGCACCATGGGCATACGGGTCTGACCACCCACGAGGATGACATCATCAATATCCTGTGCGCCAATACCCGCATCGCTCAGTGCCATGCGACAGGGTGCGATGGTGCGCTCCACCAGCTCCTCTACCAATGATTCCAGTTTGGCACGGGTCAGCTTGATATTCAGATGCTTGGGTCCGCTGGCATCGGCAGTAATGTACGGCAGGTTAACATCGGTCTGGTTTGTAGAAGATAGCTCGATTTTGGCCTTCTCTGCACCTTCTTTCAAACGTTGCAGCGCCAACGGGTCGTTACGCAGGTCCACGCCCTGATCTTTCTTGAACTCATCCACGAGGTAATCGATCAAACGCTGATCGAAATCTTCACCGCCGAGGAAAGTGTCACCATTGGTGGACAAAACCTCCACCTGATGTTCACCATCGATGTCAGCCAGTTCAATAATTGAAATATCAAACGTACCACCACCCAGGTCATAAACAGCAACCTTGCGGTCACCTTCTTTTTTGTCCATGCCGAAGGCCAGTGCTGCTGCGGTGGGCTCGTTGATGATGCGTTTGACATCCAGACCTGCGATTTTGCCGGCGTCTTTGGTCGCCTGACGCTGGGAATCATTAAAATAAGCGGGTACGGTAATCACCGCTTCGGTCACTTCTTCGCCAAGATAATCCTCAGCGGTCTTTTTCATTTTTTGCAGCACCCGTGCAGAAACCTCCGGGGCAGCCATTTTTTTGCCGTGAGCTTCTACCCAGGCGTCGCCGTTATCAGCCTTGATGATTTTGTAAGGCACAAGATCAATGTCTTTCTGGACTTCATCGTCGGTGAAACGGCGCCCGATCAGGCGTTTTACCGCATACAGCGTGTTGGCCGGGTTGGTCACAGCCTGACGTTTGGCCGGCGCACCGACGATAACATCGTTGTCATCCGTAAAGGCCACCACCGAAGGTGTCGTGCGATCACCCTCTGCATTTTCGATGACACGGGGCTCACCACCCTCCATCACCGCAACACATGAGTTTGTGGTTCCCAAGTCAATGCCGATAATTTTTCCCATGGCTCCAGTTCTCCGCTTGTTTCTCTAAAAAAGGTCGTTTAAAAAATTGAGTTGTTTAACTAATTTGATACATTTCCAACTTGTACAGCTAGGTGTGGGCGAAAAACCTTAATTCAAGCCTGTTCATTAATCTGGTTATCAGATTCACTGTCTGAGGTTTCGGCTGCGGCTTTGGATACCACCACCATGGCCGGACGCAACAGACGTTCGTTGAGCTGATACCCTTTTTGCATGACTGCCATCACCGTATTGGGTTTGTGATCGGGACTTTCCTGCATGGACATGGCCTGGTGTTTATCGGGATCAAAAGTATCGCCCGTCGGGTCAACGGCTTCGATACCAAATTTTTCCAGCGCAGCGGTAAGCATCTTCAGCGTCAGCGCAGTACCTTCTTTCAATTGTGCGATGGCATCACTGCTTTCAGCAACACCATCGGCGGCAGTCAATCCCATTTCCAGGCTGTCCTTGATGGGCAACAATTCCAGGGCAAATTTTTCCAGAGCAAATTTATGGGCGTTTTCGACATCCTGTTTGGCGCGCCGACGGGTATTTTCCATGTCAGCTTTGACACGCAGAAGCTGATTCCAGTGTTCATCCGCCTTGGCGCGGGCATCTTCCAGCAGCGGCAGCAAATTGTCAGTGGTAACATCCTCCACCACACCCTCAATAACCTCGTCAGTTGCTTCGGTCCCGGGTGCATATTCCTCTGCTGTTGTTTTTTCGGGTCGGGTTTCGTCTTTCGCCATGCCTTCTTCTCCACGTTAAGTGCCGGTTATTTTTCACAGAACACGCTCGTGGGCACATTACACGCCCGGACAAAATATGTGGACTAATTCCGTTGATTCAAGACCGTGCCCAATAATTTTGCGGTGACATCCACCACAGGGATGATGCGATCATACGCCATGCGCGTCGGGCCAATGACGCCCAGCACGCCCAGTACCTCGTCATTGGCAGAATAAGTGGCTGTTACCACGCTGCAATTATCCAACGCCTCGTAGCCGGATTCATGACCGATAAAAATCTGCACCCCCTGAGCATGCAGGGATTTATCCAGCAAATCGAGAATACCTTGTTTTTCACTGAAAGCATCAAATAACTGGCGCAGGCGGGGTACGTCGGCCATTTCTTCGTAATCCATGAGATTGGTCTCCCCGGCCATGATGTAGTCCTGTCCGGTATCGGTATCATCGAATACCTGATGTGCCATTTCGATAGCCGAACGCATCAACCGGTCCATATTGCTTTGCGCATTTTCCATTTCCCTGAGCAGGTCACCCCGCACCATTTGCACATTTTTGCCCGTAAACTGCGCATTGAGATAAGCCGCGATGCGCTCAAGCTCCGGTAATGCATACGGGCGCGAGGTATGAATCACCCGGTTCTGTACATCTTTTTCGTTGAAAACCAGGATCGTCAGCACCCGGTTTTCTGATAAGGGTAAAAACTCAATCTGCCGCAAGGCTGCCGGTTTTTGCGTAGGCAGCATCACCACACCGGCCATTTGAGTGAATCCTGACAACAGTGACGATGCTGATTCCACCAGCTGTGAAACATCCGATTGTGGCGTCAATGTGCTGGCCAGGATTTGCACATCATTGGAGCCCAGCGGCTTAATGGTCAGCAGATTATCAATAAACAGTCGATAACCCTGCTCCGTGGGCACCCGGCCCGCCGAAGTATGTGGCGCACTCACTAGCCCCAGTCGTTCCAGATCTGCCATCACATTGCGTACCGTCGCCGAGCTAAGATCCAGCCCGGCATCCTGCGCCAGCGATTTGGAGCCCACTGGCTGTCCCTCGCGAATATAACGCTCGATGAGTGTTTTCAACAGCAGTTGGGCACGCTCATTAATGATGGTTTCATTGGCCACGGACTCGTTGATTGTCTGATCACTCACTGCTGGCTCCCCACCGTTATCATCTGGATAATCATTGTTCCAGTCTGCAATGTTATACGCCCAGGATTTTCGGGTACACACCAACACCCGTTTTTTACACTTTACCGGTATTTTTTCATACAATGCGCCCGCGCCGCTGACAGTTGGACACTTATCAACAACATGCTACCGTTGCGCCGTTGGCCCTAACTGCCTTACAACAAGAGCAAACCACAAAATATGGCAACAACTTTCAACACCATCGGCATTATTGGCAAGCACGGCGCACCAAATACAGGCGGCGTGCTTAAAGAACTGCTGGTTTATTTACAGCAACGGCAAATCAGTGTGTTGCTGGACAGTCTCTCGCTGGCAGCCGATGACCCGCAGGAAAATCATCAGGAAGACTACGTTGAGCGTACTGTGCTGGGCGAGTCCTGTGACCTCATCATCGTTGTCGGTGGTGATGGCACCCTGCTCAATGCCGCGCGCAGTCTGGTGGACTACGAAGTTCCCCTGCTGGGTATCAACCTGGGCCGCCTCGGCTTTCTCACCGACGTGGCACCGTCGGAATTACAGCAAACCCTGGACAAAATTCTGGGGGGGGATTATCAGGAAGAGCGGCGCTCCCTGTTGCATGCCCGTGTCATACGTGACCATCAGCAAATCGATGAAAGCGTCGCCCTGAACGATGTGGTGGTCCATACCTGCAACGTCGCACGAATGATCGAATACGAAACATACATCAACGGACAGTTTATCAACATCACCCGTTCCGACGGTCTTATTGTCGCCACACCCACTGGCTCCACAGCTTATGCCCTCTCCGGCGGCGGGCCCATTGTGCATCCGTCATTAAACGCGCTGGTATTGGTACCCATTTGTCCACACACCATGAGTTACCGACCTATTGTGGTGGATGCAGACGGTCGGATTGAAATCGTGCTCAGTGAAACAAATCAGGCACGGGCGCAGTGCTCCTGCGACGGGCAAGTCGATCTCAGCCTGCAAAATGGTGACAAAGTCGTGATCGAGAAAAAGGAACACTCCATTCGTCTGGTACACCCCACCGATTACAACTACTACGGTATCCTGCGTGCCAAACTGCATTGGGGCAAGCGTCTGTAGCCCTGGCTGTAAACACAGAAAGGTTGTCACATCATGCTACAACATATCCACATCCATCACTTCGCCATCGTCGATGAACTCGCCCTGGGTTTTCAGAACGGCATGACTGTGCTCACTGGCGAAACCGGCGCTGGCAAATCCATTTTACTGGATGCGCTGGGACTGGCGCTGGGTGACCGCGCTGAATCGGGCACTATTCGCGCCAATGCCGAGCGCGCCGAGATCAGTGCTGAGTTTGATATCCACACCTTGCCCACAGCACAGGCATGGCTGACGAAACATGAGCTGGATGATGATGGTCAATGCCTGATTCGCCGCACCGTTAGCAAAGACGGTCGCTCCAAGGGGTACATCAACGGCCGCCCTGTGCCCATGCACTCGCTGCGCGAGCTGGGCGAACAACTGGTGGATATCCACGGCCAGCACGCCCATCAATCATTGCTGAAGCGTGAAGTACAACGACAGGCGCTGGATGTCTTCGCCAGCAGCCATGATAAAAAATATACCCGGCTGATCGACAACACCGCGCAATGTTTCCAGCAGTGGCAACAACTCAACGCTGAACTGGCTCGTTTGCAGGCCAGTCGTGAGCAGCGGGATGACCGTCTGGAATTATTGCAATATCAGGTGGAAGAATTGCGTGTGCTGAATCTCACCACCGACGAACTGGCGGAGCTGGCCTCCGAACATGCCCGACTGGCCAACCTCAACCAGTTGCGTGAAGGTGGCGAACGCATTCTTTCCGGGCTCAGTAACGAGCAATCCGGCAGCATCGTCGATGGACTGGAGCATCTCAGCGCTGAACTCGGCCAGCTGCAAGCCACCGACCCGGCGCTCAGTAATGCCAGCGAAGCCTTGCAAGGTGCAGCAATTCAGGCCCGTGAAGCAGCCAATGAATTACGCGATTATCTGGATGGCCTGTCCCTGGACCCGGAACGTTTACAAGCCGTGGATGAGCGTTTAGCACTGATCCACGAGCTGGCTCGCAAACATCGCCTGCCACCAGAGGAATTGCCCGCCCTGCTGGCGCAGCAGGAAAACGAACTCAGCAGCCTGCAAAACGCCAGCATACAATTGGGCGAAGTGGCTGCGGCTGTAGCTACTGCCGAAAAAGATTATCGTGCCAGCGCGCAAAAACTGGGCAGCGCGCGCCAGCGGGCCGCAAAAAAACTGGGCAAGGCCGTCACCGACAACATGCACCAGTTAGGTATGCCACACGGCGTGTTTGAGATCACCCTGGAACCACTGGACACCTTTACAGCCAGTGGGCTGGAGCGTGTGGAGTTTTGTGTCACCACCAACCCCGGGCAACCCATTCAACCATTGGCCAAAGTCGCTTCGGGCGGTGAGCTGGCGCGTATCAGTCTCGCTATTCAGGTGATTGCCGCCGGTAGCGGTAAAATTCCCACCCTGATTTTTGATGAAGTGGATGTCGGCATCGGCGGTGGTATTGCCGAAGTGGTGGGCAGGCTGCTGCGCAATCTCAGCGAACAACGACAGGTATTATGCGTTACCCATCAACCGCAGGTAGCCTCCCTGGCCCACCAGCATTTGCACGTCAGCAAGCAGGTCAATAAACAGCAACAGGAAACCGTCACCGATGTTTCACCTATCAGCAAACAGGCACGGGTGGATGAAATTGCCCGCATGCTGGGTGGGCTGGAGATCACCGAACAGACACTCTCCCACGCCCGTGAAATGATTGAGCGTGGGCAGCAGGTACCGAGTTAAATTTGTTGGCGCTCGCGATGTTTGTGTTCTATTTCGCGCTTTTGTGGTTAAAGAGCGGACGAAAAGGGACTGAAGCCGGGATACAAAACAGAGGGGTTATTTCGCGTACGTGCTAAGGATCGCTCGAACAATAACTGTCATTTTGTATGAAGGAAGTCACCCTAAAATTTGAAACCACCGGACACTCTCTCAATTTTCGATAAAGTTGTTTGTTTGAAAGAATCAGCGTATTGGGTGTCTGTTTTTGCTGGTTTTTTGGTATTTATGATTTTTCCACTGACACAAGGTGGAACCGCTACGCTTGTTCCACCCTACCCAATAGCACCCAGCCGTAGGGTGGAACAAGCGCAGCGGTTCCACCATTGACCTGAAAGGAATCAGTGATACTTGATTTTGCCCCACGTCATTTCAATGATATCAATGTCATTACCAGTGCCCGATGACGGAAGATGCTGTTTTTCAATTTTCACGATACACCGTCAAATCGGGACAATAATGTATCGATCATATCCTAAGCCGGTTTACGGAAAACCAATGTGCCGTTGGTGCCACCAAAACCAAAAGAGTTGGACATAACAATATCAATGTTCATTTCACGCGCAGTACCCGGCACAAAATCCAGATCACATTCGGCGTCCGGGTTGTCCAGGTTGATGGTGGGCGGTGCCACCTGATCCCGAATCGCTAGCGCCGAGAACACGGCCTCAATACCACCCGCAGCACCCAGCAGGTGACCGGTCATGGATTTGGTGGAACTGATCGCCACCTTGTACGCATGGTCACCAAAGGCGGTTTTCATCGCATGGGCTTCACCCACGTCGCCTGCCGGTGTGGAAGTGCCGTGAGCATTGATGTAATCCACTTCTTCCGGATTAATGCCGGCATTTTTCAATGCCAGCTTCATGCAACGCGCCGCACCCTCACCCCCCTGCGACGGCGAAGTCATATGGTAAGCATCTCCGCTCATGCCAAAGCCAATGACTTCCGCATAGATTTTCGCCCCACGCGCTTTGGCAAATTCATACTCTTCCAGCACTACCACGCCCGCACCATCACTGAGTACAAAACCATCGCGGTCTTTGTCCCAGGGGCGACTGGCGGCCTGCGGATCATCGTTGCGTGTCGATAATGCGCGAGCAGCAGCAAAGCCGCCCAGCCCGGTGGTTGAAGTGGACATTTCCGAACCACCAGCCACCATCACATCGGCGTCACCGTATTCGATGAACCGCGCGGCATCACCAATGCAATGCGTCGCTGTCGCGCACGCCGTGGTAATGGCATAGTTGGGGCCTTTCATGCCATAGATTATCGACAGGTTGCCGGAAATCATATTGATAATATTGCTGGGTACAAAAAACGGGGAAATCTTGCGCGGCCCGCCCTTGAGGAAGGCGTTGTGTCCCTTTTCGATACCCGTGAGACCGCCAATACCGGAGCCGATGGCGACACCAATACGCTCGGCATTTTCTCCTGTTACTTCCAGACCGGCATCACGTACCGCCTGAATACCCGCGGCAATACCATAATGGATAAACAGATCCATTTTTTTGGCATCTTTGGCAGCAATGTAATCGGTGATATCGAAATCACGTACGGAGCCCCCAAAACGCACGGAATATTCACTGACATCAAAATGTGTGAGTGGTGCAATACCACTGTTACCTGCCAGCACATTTGTCCAGGCATCCGCCACATTCAATCCCACAGGGGAAACCATGCCTAAACCAGTAATCACTACGCGTCGCTTCGTCACAAAAAAATACCTGTTAAATAGTCGGTTGACTCATGCCCGGTGTCCCCGGCCTGATACACCGGTGTAACAACAAACCTGGGAGATGTAACAAAATAACTTGGGCATAGGGGTTTTTAAGTTATTTTATTACCCTTATTTTTGCCAACGAAAAAGGCCGCAATCCACCGGGTGGTTCTGCGGCCTTGACAACGTAATCCAGCTTGACGGTTCTTCGTTGACAGCAGAGGAAACTAAAGGCTTCCCGCGTTCAACAAAAATCAGCCGGAGTGCGCGGTAACGTAATCCGTTGCTTGTTGTACTGTGGTAATTTTTTCCGCATCTTCATCCGGAATTTCAGTTTCAAATTCCTCTTCCAATGCCATTACCAGTTCCACTGTATCCAGGGAATCGGCACCCAAATCGTCAACAAAAGATGATTCGCTGCTAACCTCTTCTTCCTTCACGCCAAGTTGCTCAACAACGATTTTCTTGACTCGTTCCTCAATGGTGCTCATTTCGGATTAACCCTCCAAAGTAATTTCGAAGCAGCCCTGACTTTCTCTTTGTTTTTATAAAGCCTGATAAGTTTTATAAAACAGCCCCGAGCCGCGTGGCGGTATTCTAGTAAAAAGCCCGCTCGGTTACAAGCGATAAAAACCTTTACAAAAATACCATATATCATTGTTTTTCATAACAATTAATTTTCAAAAGAATAAAAAATGACTTATGCCATGTACATTCCACCGTTCACATGCAATGTCTCGCCAGTGATATAGGCCGCACCGGGTGACGCCAGAAAGGCAACAGCCGCCGCAATTTCCTCTGGCTGGCCCAGGCGATTCAAGGGAATTTCACCCAGCAGTGCCTCTCTCTGAGCATCCGGTAAAGCACGAGTCATGTCAGTGTCGATAAATCCGGGCGCAACGGTATTCACCGTAATGCCTCGCACGCCCACTTCCCGTGCTAACGATTTACTGAAACCAATCAAACCCGCTTTGGCCGCCGCATAGTTGGCCTGACCGGCATTGCCCGCAGCACCCACCACTGAGCTGATGCTGATAATACGACCCTTGCGCGCTTTGGTCATCGCCCGCAGGCAGGCCTTGGACATGCGATATACCGAGGTCAAATTGGTACTGATAATGTCATCCCATTCTTCTTCTTTCATGCGCATCAGCAGATTATCCCGGGTAATACCGGCATTGTTAACCAGAATACCCGGGGCACCGAAAGTCTCGGCCATGCCCGCCAGTAGTTGTTTAATGGAATCGGCATCGGTGACATTGAGCGCCATGCCCTGTCCGCTGATACCGTTTTCAGTCAGGTAGGCGCTGATCGATTCTGCACCTTTATCCGAAGTTGCAGTACCCACAACCGTCGCCCCCTGCTGACCCAGCGCCAACGCAATGCTTTGGCCAATGCCTCTGCTGGCACCAGTAACCAGGGCAATTTCGCCACTGAGAATGTTTGTGTTTGTCACCATTATTTCCCCTCTCCAACAGCCTGCACGGCCTTGTCCAGACCGGCGAGATCCGATGTCGTCAAGCCGGTCATCTCACGATTAATGCGTTTATTCAGTCCTGCCAGCACCTTGCCCGGGCCACATTCCACTACCTGTTGTATGCCCTGTGCAGCGAAGGCCTGGACAATATCCACCCAACGCACCGGACTGAACAGCTGGCGCTTAAGTGCGTCACGAATCGCATCGGCAGTGTTCTCGGCCTGCACATCCACGTTATTAAAAACAGGGATTACCGGTCTCTGAATCGCTATGCCCGCCAGACGCTCAGCCAGACGCTCGGCAGCAGGCATCATCAGACTGCAATGCGATGGTACACTGACTGGCAGTGACAATGCGCGTTTTGCACCAGTTTCCCTGGCCAGTTCCACGGCACGATTAACCGCAGCCGTGTTACCCGCGATCACCACCTGCCCTGGCGAATTATAATTCACAGCGGTAACCACTTCACCCGTCACACTTTTTGTGGCTTCGGCACAAACCTCACTGACCTTGTCATCATCCAGCCCTAAAATCGCCGCCATGGCGCCCTCGCCTGCGGGCACGGCCTCCTGCATAAAGCGACCGCGATCAGCCACCACAGTCACGGCATCACTTAACGACAAACTGTCGGCAGCCACTAAAGCGCTGTACTCACCAAGACTGTGTCCCGCCATTGCCACAGGCTGTGTGCCTTGCTGTGACTGCCATACACGCCACACTGCCACGCCACCTGCTAACATTGCCGGCTGGGTAATGTGTGTTTTATTGAGTTCCTCTTCCGGGCCATTTTGCACCAGATGCCAAAGATCGTAACCTAAAGCATCACTGGCTTCCTGAAAGGTCTCTTTGATGTGTGCGTGGACTTCAGCCAGCGCCATCAACATGCCAATGGACTGAGAACCCTGACCGGGGAAAACTACCGCGTACGTCATTCTTTGTTTCCTGAAATATGTTGTGTTTTTGTCGAGTGAGCTGGTTTTTTACCCATTCGAAATATAGGTCCATGACCCGTAAATCAGTAGCGCAACAAGGCCGACCCCCAGGTAAAACCGCCGCCAAAGGCTTCCAGCAATACGGTTTCACCACGCTGGATGCGGCCATCCCGCACTGCTTCGTTCAATGCCAGCGGTACTGATGCTGAGGATGTGTTGCCATGTTCCTGCACTGTCACGACGACATGATTCATATTCATTTTCAGTTTTTTGGCGGTGGCGTTGATGATGCGAATATTCGCCTGATGCGGCACCAGCCAGTTAATGTCCGCCTTTTTCATGTTATTCGCCGCCAGGGTTTCATCAACAATGCGGCCAAGCGTATTCACCGCGATTTTAAAGACTTCGTTACCCTGCATGGTGATATACACCACGCCATCCTCCTGATCACCATAACCCTCTGACACACCACCTGTGGTGGATAACAAATCCTTGTACTGACCATCTGCATGCAAATGTGTGGACAGAATGCCAGCTTTATCGCTGGCACCCACCACCACAGCACCCGCCCCATCGCCAAACAATACGCAGGTGGCGCGATCCGTCCAGTCAATAATGCGCGACATGGTTTCGGCCCCGACCACCAGCGCACGCCGATGACTGCCACTGGCAATAAATTTGTCGGCGACACCCAATGCATAAACAAACCCGGTACACACCGCCTGCACATCAAAAGCCGCACAACCACGAATACCCAGGCGCTGTTGCAACAGGCAGGCGGTACTGGGAAACACACGATCCGGTGTGGTAGTGGCGACAATAATCAGATCAATGTCTGTGGGTAGAATGCCTGCCGCATCTATGGCCTGCCGCGCCGCATGCTCAGCCAGGTCACAAGTGGTTTCACCGTCCGCGGCAATGTGGCGTTTTTTTATACCGGTGCGATCAGTGATCCATTGATCCGATGTCTCAACCATTTTTTCCAGATCATGGTTACTGAGCACTTTCTCTGGCAGATAACCACCGGTACCTTCGATGCGTGAATAAATACGGGATTGAGATTGAGAAGTTGTCATACTGCCTGCCCCTGTGTTGCGACTCTTTGGGTCATCGCTGTTTCAACGTGTTTGCTGATACGTTCAGGTACGTTCTTTTTCACTTCTACAATGGCCTCACGGATAGCGCTGGCATAGGCCAGTTCATCAGCACCACCATGGCTTTTGATCACAATACCCTGCAAGCCCACAAAACTGGCACCATTGTAACGTCGTGGATCAATGCGTCGTTTAAGGGCATTGAGCACCGGCATAGCCACCAGCGCTGCCACGCGAGTCAACAGGTTGCGTTTGAATTCTTCGCGCAAAAAGTGGCTGATCATTTTTGCGACGCCTTCCGTGGTTTTCAGTGAAATATTACCGACAAAACCGTCGCATACCACCACATCCACTGCGCCTTTGAAAATATCGTCACCTTCCACGAATCCCACGTAATTGAGATTACTGCCCGCCAAAATACGCGCGGCTTCCTTGACGCGCTCGTTACCTTTGACTTCTTCTTCACCAATATTGAGCAGGCCAATGGTGGGCGCTTCAATATTTTCCACCGCGCTGGTGAGCACCGAACCCATTACCGCAAACTCAAACAAGTTATCCGCACTGGTATCCACATTGGCGCCCAGATCCAGCATGTGCGTTACCCCCTTGATATTGGGCAACGTGGAAATAATGGCCGGGCGATCAATACCTGGTAACATTTTCAACACAAAGCGTGCAGTCGCCATTAGCGCACCGGTATTACCCGCGCTGACACAGGCCTGTGTACGCCCCTCCTTCACCAGATTAATGGCCACACGCATGGACGAATCTTTTTTGGTACGCAAAGCGACGGACGGTTTTTCATCCATGGCCACCTGCTGAGAAGCATGCTGGATACTCAAACGCTTGGTCGGTTTTTTATTGTGTGAGGCCAGCTCTGTCGTCAGCATTTTTTCATCACCCACCAGCACAATGTGCAGCCGGGGTGTTTCAGAAAGCACCTGCAATGCTGCGGGCACAACCACAGAGGGGCCGTGGTCGCCTCCCATGGCATCAAGGGAGATGGCGATTATTTGAGTCATCGGTAATTTGGATCGAACCCTGGTAAAAACAGAGTTAAAAGAGGCTGCACGACAAACGCCCAGCGCCTTGCATATTGATCAAGACACTAGACGTTCAGGCAACGTAATAAAAAAGGAAAGGCAATTATTATTCGTCGCTGGCGGACGCAATCACTTTGCGGCCACGGTAATAACCATCAGCGCTGACATGATGACGGCGATGAGTTTCGCCCGTGGTGGGCTCAATCGACAACGTGGCACCCTTCAACGCATCGTGTGAACGACGCATGCCACGGCGTGATGGAGTTACTTTACTTTTTTGAACAGCCATTGTGATTCCTCATATTTAACATGTTTTCTCAGTCGTTTTTTCCCGACTGAGAGGTTTTCAACTGAGACAGCACCGCAAACGGGTTTTCACGTCGCACTGTTGTCACTCCCTCTTGCCCCTCCCCGTTATTGAGAAAGGCTGTGCCCTGCGGACATTTTTCATTGTCATGCATCGCCACCTGGGGCAATGCCAAAATCAGTTCATCTTCGATAATCGACGCTACGGTGATTTCATCATCGAGCACCAGCAGTGGGTCATAACATTCCGGTAATTGCTGCGCCGCCGCCCGTGAAGATACGATACCCAACCGGGTGCGGGTGGACACGGAAAATCCCATGGTTTCCATGCAGCGCTGACATGTCAGCGGCAAAGTGGCCTTGACAGACCCTGTCACTCTGGGGGTGCCTCCTTCGTCAACACCAAACTCCAGTCGATAATCTACATCGCCCTGCTGTGACAGACCTGCTTCATCTGTCGCCAGCAATGGCAACAATCGTGGCAATGAGGATATTGGCAGGCACCCCTCCAGGGTACGCCCGCGCGCAGCTAACGCCAGCGGCTCAATCGTTTCCCTCGTAGACATTAACCAAAACACCCATTCAGCCAGCCCCGAAGGCCGATATTCTGGCGCACCCGACCCTCATCAACAGCGGACGCGACCGACATAAACGCGGGATTCTATGTGGATTCCGGCTTTATGTCAAAGCAGACCTAGTGCGCATGCCCGTCGTCATCGTGTTTGTGCGCGTGACCATCATTTTTTTGTGGTTCGGAATCACCATGGCTACTACCACCATGGCTATTACCACCATGACTATCATCACCGTGACCATGGCCACCACCGGCGTGATCATGTCCCTTCTCCAGGCGGGCATCCAGCGCCAGGTAGTCCGCTTTACTCATTTCAGGCAGTTTCTTCACAAAGGCAATAATATCCCACAGTTCACCATCTTTATGCGTTACTCCCCATGCAGGCATTCCGGTCATCCTGATGCCATTTTTTGTTGCCCAAAACAATTCGGCAGCAGACATGTGTTCTGCGCTTTTGGCAAGATCAGGTGGAGGTGGGTTCATACCTTTGGTTATCGGTGAATCTGTACCGCCAGGAGGGGTATGACACATCGCACACATTTCACGATAGCTGCGAAACCCTGAGTCAATCTGTTTATCGCCTTTGGTGGGGGGTGCCACAATCGAAGCAGCACGGGTTTCTATGGAGTTTTCCCTGGTCGTCTCCAACACCCAGCTTATAGGGGCAGGGTCTTTCCATGTTGTGGCGACATTAAATGCCCCCGTATAAATCACGAGCAGTGTCATTAATATTGCGAAGACAGTTGCTAGAACCAGAGTGCCAATAATTGTTTTCATAATTGTCCCTATTGGTAAAAATGGTATAGAAGTTAAGTGTGTATATTCAGCAGCTAAGAAAAGACCAAGTTATATGCCAAAACGACAAGCAACCGCCTTCAATGATGAAAAGCCGGAGTCTTATCCTAGGATAGTAAAAATTAACTTGAAATCGACCTCATAGCCTGAAACTTGAAATTGTTTTTTCCAAAACACATTGCCCGCCAGTGTAAAGCCTATGGCTTGGCGACAAGTCAAGCACTTTTTTAACGTATAAAATTTGAACACCCGTTTGATAAAGAACGCTTTCCAATAAACAGGTTAACCCTGTTTTCCATTCGGCTGCGTTTATAACTAATGAACGCCATTAAACCAAAGGAGAACAACCGTGAATACCCTGTTTGTTACACGATACTTTATCAGCAGTATTGTCTTATTGAGTCTGGCTGCCTGCGGCATACCCACAACCAACACAGCAGATAGTCACCGGAAAATCATCTTGACCAACCCAAAAAGCAAAACAGAGACACCATCGAAAAAAAATGATGCTTTGAGCGTTGCCCGATTCGCTGAAAGTAAAAAAAACGATACCACGAAAGAACAGGAAACGGCTGCTGCCCCGGAAAGACATAAAACACGCGAAGATAAGCTGGCAGATACTCTTGTCAAGTCCCATAACGCCACAACAGCGCAATCAGTCCCCTTGCTCTTACAAGCGCAAACGGCAGACATTGCCGCTTATTCCCGCCCCATGCCAGCACTATCGCCTCAATTATATTGGCCAACTGAACCGGTTGATCATGAAAGCTATGCCAAAATTCATACAAACCCGGTGGTTCGTGCTGCCGAAAACCCGGTATCCACTTTCAGCATTGATGTGGACAGTGGTTCGTATACCAATACAAGACGCATGATGATGGCGGGCCGGTTGCCGCCACAGGATGCCGTGCGCGTCGAAGAGTTTTTGAACTATTTTGATTATGCCTATCCTGTCCCCACTCATTCGGATCACCCTTTTTCGGTCACGACGGAAATCGGCCCAAGCCCGTGGTCACAGGAGCGTCATTTATTACGCATTGGCTTGAAAGCGTATAACGTGAATGCACGCCACCTGCCCGCATCAAATATTGTTTATCTGGTTGATGTCAGCGGTTCCATGCGCTCCGCAAACAAGCTCGAACTACTGAAACAATCATTGCGATTGCTCACCAAACAGTTACGGCAACAGGACAGAATATCCATCGTGGTTTATGCGGGTGCCTCGGGGGTGGTATTAAATCCAACGCCCGGCAATCAGCGTTCACATATCTTTTCTGCTCTTGAGCGGCTCACCGCAGGTGGCAGCACCAATGGTGGTGCGGGTATTCGGCTGGCCTACCAGCTTGCCGAACAGGCTTTTATACCGGAGGGTATTAACCGGATTATATTGGCTTCGGATGGTGATTTTAATGTTGGCACGGTGTCCTTCGAGGCATTGATTGATCTTGTTGAAGAAAAACGTAAAACAGGCATTACCTTATCTACCCTCGCATTCGGTACGGGCAATGTAAATGACCCGCTAATGGAACAGCTGTCAAACAAGGCAAATGGCCAGTATGCATACATCGATACGCTGAATGAAGCACAAAAGGTGCTGGTTGATGAAATGTCATCAACCCTGCAAACCATTGCCAAAGATACCAAAATTCAAATCGAGTTTAATCCGGACGTTGTGAGTGAATACCGCCTGATTGGTTACGAGAATCGTGTCCTCAAACGGGAAGACTTTAATAACGACAACGTTGATGCCGGTGAACTCGGCGCAGGATACCGGGTAACAGCATTGTATGAGCTGAGTCTGGCCAGCAGTCAGTCACAACTGATTGATCCACTACGCTATCAAACAACCAAACAACCCGCTTTAAGCACTTCAGACAAGGCCGCATCATCGGAGCTGGCTTTCCTGCGGTTGCGTTATAAACTTCCGGAAAGTAATACCAGCACCCTGATAGAACACCCCATTTACACCCGTACTATCAAATATAATCTGGATACAACCAGCATCGATTTTCGTTTTGCCGCAAGTGTCGCCGCATTTGGTCAATTATTGCGCGGCGGCCAATATACCGGCGCTTTCCAGTATCAAAATGTATTATCGCTTGCACGTAACAGTAAAGGTGAAGACCCTTTCGGCTATCGAGGGGAATTCATTCGTCTGGTCAATCTTGCCGATTCACTGGCAAGCAGGCCCGCACAGCAATACAATCAACCTGTAGATATGTTGTCAATAAACCATTGAACAATAATGCTACACGGTTACAGTTATTCTGGCCGTGTACCATTTCCCCTGTCGTTGGAGCATTGGAAAATACGTGATACACGACAATAATGATGAACATTTAATGTTGAAGTTTTCCCGCGATGGCGATGTTTCTGCTTTTGACCTGTTATATGAGCGACACAAAGCGTCTCTGTTTCGCTATATCCTGAAACAAACCAGACACCAGCATACGATCACAGAAGAACTTTTTCAGGAAGTCTGGAGCAATCTGATTCGCGCCCGGGAGCAATACCAGCCTTCGGCACGTTTTAGTACCTATCTGTTCCAGATTGCCCGTAATCGAATGATTGACCACGCAAGACGAATATCCGCAAGACCTGTCAGCGACCCGGAAACAAACCATGAAGACATCGCCAACGCCGGTCATGATGACCCGAGCCTGCACGCTCACACTGCCGACCGCATTGAGCAATTATAAACCCACGTCAGCCGGTTACCCAACGAGCAACATGAAACGTTTATTCTGAAACATGAAGGCGAACATAATCTCGGGCATATTGCCGAAATCACAGGTGTAACGCTCGAAACTGCCAAAAGCCGACTTCGTTATGCCATGAAGAAGTTGCGGGAACTCATGCCGGAGGAATGCTTGTGAGTGATCAACCTGACAATCAATTCAATGACGATAAAAAAATCAGCGCCCTGTATCATGCAGGCAGCACGGCACAACCACCTGAACATATTGATCAAGCTATTCGCGCAGCGGCAATACGTTCAGTCCGCGCGACGCCACGGCGTGTACGATTCCCCTGGGCTGTGCCCGTATCAATGGCTGCCGTTCTGGTATTGAGCGTCAGTCTGATTTCATTGATACACGAAGAAGCGCCGACGGTATCCGACATCCGCCCTGATGTCTCTGTTATCCATGCTGAAGAAAGAAAAAAATCGGCTGCCAGCCGGGAAACATCCCGTGATCAGCTATCGATAGCTGAAATCACAGATATGGCTCAAACTGACACCGACACAGAACAAAAAGCAGAACGACAAAAAACAACAGCCGCCAAACGCTCTTCTCAAAAAAGTCTGGCGTCTGCACCCGGGCTGGCGGGTACCCGCGCAGAATTCAGTACCGGATTAAAAAAAGACCTGGGCACTAAAGCTGTTGAAAACTGTGAGCAGTTAAGCCACAGTGCATGTCTTGGTTCTGAACAATGCAGTCTGGTGATGAATGAGATGATAAATGACCCAAAAACATTTGTTTGCCGTCGCTCAACAAATCGTTGTGACACCGGGTTTATCCAACACTCGGATACAAAAGAAAGCTGTGAAAGCAGACCGGGATGCGCATATATATCCGATCCTTGTTTTTGCCCGCCCGATGTTACCTGTATCTGCAATGGAGGCCTGCCTCCACAGTGTCATCCCCGAAAAAATGGAACACTGCTTCAGCCGGAGTAAACAGGAGATTACGCAGAAATACTTGATGGCAATGATGTTATAACACTGTAACCTCATGGTTCACACATGTTTCTGAAGTTACCCTAAATTCCGCAGTTGACCGTGCAGAGGGTGCAATAGCACATTGATAAAAATTATGTTTTCAGGGTTACATTTTAGCGCTTTTCGAGCATCGTTGTTTTTCTGTCCCGTAGCGACTTCACTCAACAAGGATATTCTGATATGAGCATTATTCTGGCCATCGCCCCGCACCCCGATGATGAAATACTTGGCTGTGGCGGCACGTTGCTGCGTCATATTGCAGAAGGCAATACGGTACACTGGTTAATTGTCACCGCCATGCATGAACAACACGGTTATGACGCCGGCACCATTCAACACCGTTCCAGGCAAATTGCCCAGGTCTATAACGCCGCAGGGTTTGCCGCCTGTCATGAACTCGGGTTACCCGCTACCCGCCTGGACACCCTCCCCATGGGTGACATCATCACCGCACTGGGTGACGTTGTAAATGCGGTGCAGCCTGATACCCTTTACATCCCTTATGCTGACGACATACACACCGATCATCGCATAGTAGCCACAGCCGCCAAAGCCTGTAGCAAATGGTTTCGTTACCCCAGTGTGCGCCGTATTTATGGTTATGAAACACCCTCGGAAACTGACTTTTCCCTGCCGGCACATGGCTCGGGGATGCCTGTTCAGCGTTATGTAGACATCAGCATATATCTGGAAAAAAAACTGGAAATACTCACCCTCTATGAAAATGAACTGGATGACTTTCCTTTTCCCCGCAGCCGGGATGCCATTAGCGCACTTGCAAAAGTAAGGGGAGCCGCCGCAGGCTGCCAGGCCGCCGAAGCCTTCCAGGTAATAAAAGAAATTGTTTAGCCGAGCCTGTAAGCCTGGCAGATTAGAGCGAGGCACAAAACCTGTCTGATCAATACCCATAAGAGGCACGCACAAAATAACATCCCGATTCGATATTCGGCTAAAGGATATTATTTCGTATGCATTCCTGACGAATCAAAATAGAGTGACCCAGTCAACGAATGATCAACTCATATTCAAATACATCAAACTCACCACCTCGTAATACGGAGTCTGTATGCTTGCCACGAAATCGTCCACCATAGACGGCTTCAAGTACGCCTTGCAGCACACCAAGTGTAAAGGCGCATTTACGCTCTGAGCCTTGTGATGGCTCACCCGCGGAACAAACCGTATCCGTCGAATACGTTTTATAACCATCATCCGTCTTCTCCATTTTATGAAGAATCAGCAAACGCGTACCATCTTTACCCAGCACCTCAGCAACTCTGGCGGATAAATCCTGTAATGATAACTGTTTGCCGGTCAGATGGAGTTGTTCTATTACCTGCCGCCCTCTGGCACGACCAGCCGCAATGAGTGCAATGGCCGTCGCTTTTTCACCTAACGCACCTTCTATACCCACGATAATTGCTTTCAAACAAGCAACACTACTGAAGTCGCCTAATTCGGCCCTTAACACACCCATTTAAACCTCCGTATATTTCATAATTTGGATATCAGCCAATTCTCGGCAACATTTTCTATCCGCTCTATTCTATATACGTAATTACTTACCAGCAATAGGTGTAATTGTTCAAGCTTTACGTTGGTTTGGTAACCTGAGCAGGGCGCTAACTTGAATTAAAAGATGGAACATTGCCTCTGGATAACATGAAATTGTTACCGGAAGATTGAACAACCCGTAACGCTCATATAATACAAAAAAACCCTGTATATCTGCATCAAAAGCAACAAAACAATAATGCATATTGCAAACATTATTCGCAATATGCATTTTATTGGATTGCAAATTGCAAACCCCTTCGTATGATTTATGCTCAATGTTTTACAACTTGAATATCCAGAAACTCCAAATCAGCAGGAAAAAATACCTGAAAAGACACCACAAAATTTTCCTCTATCATCATGCGTTACCGCATACATAAATTACTGTATATACAATCAGATAAAGACCGGTGGAACCCGGGTTGTAGATTTTTGGGCGGGAACAAAAAACAAACACCCCGGGATAAGTTCTGTCAGCGAGAAAAACCTGCTCCTGGCTGGCGCATGCAACGGTAACATTGCAAATACAGGAAGCACTTCCAGCCCTAACTTAATGTTAAGTTTCCAGCTCTTTTTCTTTATGCTACAGATCTCGTTTTCCAGTTCCCGCAAAAAGTGAAAAAACCTAAAATACCATTAGAGCCAGATCATATACCCGGTCTCAAAGGGATGCGCCTGCAAAACATGATATGGATAAGCGCGGATTTTATAATGTTGTAAGCCGGACAATACAGGCTCCAGGTTCAGGGTAAAAACCTGTTGTTTATCGACTTTTTCACCATCAGGTTGCAATGGGACGCGCATTTGCACAACGAATTCCTCGTGAACTGTCGTCGTACCCACCAGACACTCCACCACAATGTCGCTGGACTCCAGTCCATCCAGATAAACACTGATCTGAATCTTCAGGGTTTCACCATACATGAGTTGTTCCGGGGCTGTATCGATGCGCTGCATACTGACCTGAGGCCAGCGTTCACTGATTTTCTGTTTCCAGGCAGCCAGTTCCTTCGCCGGATTGGCCTGGTCTTTTTTTAGTTTACGGTGTTGCAGGCTGGCCGGGGCATAAAATTTTTCCACATAATCCATAACCATACGTTGCGAATTAAAATGCGGTAAAATAGACTTCATGGAACTCTTTGACAACCGAACCCATTCTTCCGAATAACCAAAGCCATTGCGTGCGTAATAAGTCGGGATGATATCGCGCTCCAGGATGTCCAGTAACGCCTCCCCTTCTTCATGATTGCGGAAGTCTGCATCGTAATCCTCACCATGAGGGACAATACCCCAGCCATTGTCGCCGTTGTAACCTTCACCCCACCAGCCATCCAGCACACTGAGATTAAGCACGCCATTGAGCCCGGCCTTTTCACCGGAGGTGCCACTGGCCTCCATGGGGTATTCCGGATTATTGACCCAGACATCCACTCCGCTTACCAGCTTTCGGGCCAGTGCCAGATCATAGCCTTCCAGTAGAATAATCTTGCCTTCAAATTCCGGACGCCGGGAAAAATGATGGATGGCTCGAATCAGTTCCTGGCCGGGATGATCATTGGGATGGGCTTTGCCCGCAAATAAAATCACCACAGGACGATCCGGATTGTTCAGCAAACGCGCCAAACGCTCCGGGTCGGAAAACAAAAGGGTCGCCCGCTTATAAGTGGCAAAACGCCGGGCAAAACCCAGGGTCAAAATATCAGTTTGATGTTCGGAAATATTGCTGGTCAGACGCTGGATATGGAACTCACCGCAACCATTGCGCTCCAGTTGCAGGGTGACACGTTCACGCACATCGGTGAACAGGCGTGATTTCAGCGTCTGGCGAATACTCCAGTAAGACTGATCCGGTATTTCATCAATACGCTGCCAATAGTCTTCATTCAATTGCTCATTGCGCCAGCTGCGATCAAAGGTCATATCAAACAAGTTGATCCATTCCCGTGCTAGAAATGTCGCCAGATGCACGCCATTTGTGACGTACTGAATGGGGTTTTCCGGGTGTGGGATTTGCGGCCACACATAACCTTCGTTTTGAGAAGCCACTGTTCCATGAATGCGGCTGACGCCATTATGAAAACGCGAACCACGCAGGGCGAGCGCTGTCATGTTGAAGCTACCCGGGTTATCCGGACTGGCTCCCAGCTCAAGAATGTGATCCAGCTCTTCATGCAAATCATTGACGAAATTTTTGAAGTAACTGCTGAATTGGTGATGATCAAAAATATCATGGCCGGCCGGTACTGGTGTATGCGTGGTAAATACCGTATTCGCTGCCACCAGCTCCAGGGCTGCGCTAAAATCCATGGCATCCAGAGTGTGTTCGCGGCAGCGTTCCAAAATCTGAAAAGCGGCATGTCCTTCGTTGATATGCCAAACGGTCGGTTTTAGGCCCAGCGCACGTAGCGCACGCACCCCACCGATACCCAGCACAATTTCCTGCTGGATGCGGGTATTGATATCACCGCCATACAGCTGACGGGTAATCAATCGATCCTCTTCCTCGTTTCCTGGCACATCACTGTCCAGCAAGTAGAGGGTAATATGACCGGCCTTCGCCTCCCAGACCTTCAGCTCCAGCATGCGCCCTGGTAATTTGACCTGTACATGCAGTTCCCTGCCTTCTCCATCCTTTGCCGGCACGATGGGCAGGTCATCAAAATTGGCCGGAGTGTAATGGGCAATCTGATTGCCCTGACCATCAATGGTCTGGTTAAAATAGCCCTGGCGATAAAGCAGCCCGACGGCGACAAAGGGGAGTCCGAGATCGCTGGCTGCCTTGCAATGGTCTCCTGCCAGTATCCCCAATCCACCCGAATAAATCGGTACACTTTCGTGCAAACCAAACTCGGCACAAAAATAGGCCACCAGATCCTGTTCATCGTCCAACAGCGTCGAAACACTGGGATGGCGGTTTTTCTGGTGGTAAATATCATAGGCGGACAGCGCGCGTTCGTAATCTTCCATGAAAATACGGTCTTCGACCACCTGCTCCAGACGCGCCTGGGAAATACGACGCATGAAGACTTTAGGGCTGTGGCGACACTCTGACCAGAGCGTCGAATCCAGGTGGTAAAACAGTCCTCGCACCTGACGATCCCAGCTGTACAGAAGATCATTTGCCAGCTCGTTGAGGCGACTCAGACGCTCTGGAACGTGGGGCTGAACCTCAAGTGAAAAACGTTTTCCTGCCATAGAGCCACCCGTTGGTTATTGGCCGTAACCCGGCCTGTAATTTATACACCATAATCACCAGAGTATGGTGTGCGTGACCCATTATAGGAAATCTCACCCATTCTGGATGAAAAAATTACCGTATTACCGTATTTTGCTGCAAGGACCCGGCCTGATTTTTTAAATACAAACCAAAGGTTGGGGAGTGATAAAAAAGAAACAAGACCCAGGCAGCTGAGCGTTTTAGTAAAACCCGGTTTGCTGTTTCCACTGGTGCAGGATGCGTTTGGTGTTGAGGCCAAGACCATGATTGAAAATTTCTGTTTTTAAATAATGCCATAATTTATAAATAACGTCATAATGATAATTAAAAAAATATTAAAGGCCGACAGCAAAGAAACGGCAACAAATGGCCAGCGAAATCCTTTATCCAAGTGTGCAATCTTCTCTTTGAAACCATTTTTTTCTGCATAAAGTTTCCACAAAAAAATAAGACTATAATTAGGTACACGAAAAAATACAGAAAATATGTTGTCGTTCGGAAACTCAAATCCGTAAACTACTTTATCCATTTCTTTAATGCGGGTGCGGGCAATGTAAAATAACAGTGGAATCATTAAAAATGTTGAGATAACAAACAATACTGCCAAAACAAAACTGATAACCAGATCAAGTGACATTGGTATATTCTCTACTGGTAAATAGTTCCATACAGTACCTCACCGCCATCGTACAGCCTCTCGTTGATATGTTTAAGAGCTGCGCCACCCCCTGTCCCCCCCGCATACCCCCCCGCTACCCCTGCCACAATGCCACACCAAAATAAACTGGTACCACCGGATGGAATGCCGAGAACCAGGCTACAAATACCATATCCGGCAATAGCGCCATAATGGGCACCGCCGAAAGCACCACCAATACTCCCGACTAACCGCCCACTCTCACCCGCAGTGGTCTTGCCACATGACAAATCTGCACCGACGGTACACGCTTCGTGAATTTTGATGCCGCTTTGCCCTACGTTCAGGGCAATGCCCACATAACCGGCATTTTTGAGGATACCGGAGAGTTTAGTGACTTCGTTATAGTTTTTGGCAAACCCCGGTACGCTGGTGACTGTACCAGGCTGTTGTTTCCACTGGTGCAGGATGCTTTTGGTGTTGAGGCCAAGACTGTTTTTGATGCGTGTCTGATCCAGGGTATAACCCATGCGTGCGCTGCCGATAAAGCTGTTCAGAGTGCTGTCAAGCCGCATGAACAGTTGTTTTCTGAACTGGAAAAAGTCGGTTGAGCCAAGCTTTCCGGTGGCATTGTAGGTTTGTACGTACACGTTCTCTATCTGCTGTAAAATATGTTTGATGCGGTTCAGATGATGGCCAAAATACACCAGTGTTGCGCCATAGCCGTTACCGCCTGCGCTGGCGATGTTGCTGAGCAGTTGATAATTGTCTGCGATAATTTGCCGGTCGGCTTCCGAGAGTTCTGCCAGCTTTTGATCCACCAGAGCGGCAGCATCCATCAGGTCAGCTTCAAAGCGGCTGCACTGTTGGCTGTTCGGGGGTGTGACAATAATTAACTGGCCGATGTCTACCTGGCCATTTTTCAAGTGACTGTTGATGGCCTTGAAATGCTCAACCGCCAG
>JALSGT010000010.1 GCA_026982555.1 Chromatiales bacterium | reverse complement strand
TGGGCGGCGGCGGTGGTATGGGTGGCGGCGGCGGTGGTATGGGCGGCGGCATGTAAGCTCCTTGCCATTCGTTGTAACCCGCATCTATTTGCAGATGCATGTTGTACAGGAAACACCGCGAAGCACTATATTGCTTTACGCCTGATATGTGGCTAAACCCACACAAAAAAAGAAGGGGGCTCTGTTTTATATTTAACAGGGTTCCTTTCTTTTTGAGTTTTAATTTGAACGATGATAAAGGTAAAAATCTGTTTTTAAATACCTGGGCAGGGCGGAAGTAAAAAATACTGTCACATATATTTTTTACTTTTCCAACGTGGTCAACCACCATGCTCATTCTAACTAACTGATGTTACACGGGCTTCAGCCATTGATTCATTATTCAAGCACGTAACATCAGCCACTCATCCCGGTCCCGGTAACGCCCATGGCATTATTCGCAAACACTGTGTACGGCCACAAACGGGATCTGGATAAAACTCACACCACACCCAAACCGCAGTGTACAACCGGAACCGGGAAACATATCTTTACTGACTGATCGCAATACGACGTGAACGGTAGTACTCAGACACAGGTAACGTGACCGTCAGCACACCACGCCGATAGCTGGCCTTGGCATCAGTATCATTCACTCCCTTGGGTAACGGAACAGCACGTTCAAACCGGCCATAGGCACATTCGGTAATATGGTAACGGCCTTTTTTATCATCCCGCTGCCATTGTTTTTCACCTCGCACCACCAAATAATCATCCACCACCTGAATATCAAAATCATCCGCCTCCATGCCCGGCACTTCGATACGGACAACAATATCATCACCGGAATCTTTCACCTCAGCACTCAGCACACTCCATCCCGGTGATGCAGCAGGCCACTCACTCGTTTCTGTTGTCTGCTCTCTTTGCTGCTTGCCTGGCGTAAACCGGGTGACCGCATGTTTGGCGCGTGACCACAGACTATTCCAGCCATCTTCAATATTTCCCAGCACCTGTGCGGCACCTTGACGTAATTGACTTAGTGTTGACATAACTCACCTCCACTGAATGAACAAGGATTACCTACTCATTTCTATCTGTTCCTTTACACTGTTTTTCAATGGCAAATACATCATCTTTATTTGATCACCAAAAACAATGCACCATTACCACGCTGAATATTCAGCAAAATCCCTTTGTTGCCCTTAGCGGCTTTGCGTATATCACTCACAGATTTCACTGGCTGACGATTGACGGAAACAATGATGTCACCCTTACGCAGCCCGGCTCTTGCCGCTGGGCTGCCACGTTCCACATCAACAACCTCCACCCCTTCCACTTTACCCGCCAAAGGGTGGCCCATCTCAATAGCACCCAGCACCGCTCCCGACAGCCGTTTCGGCAACCCGGCGGACTCTGCCTTGGTGCGTTCCGGCGCTGCAATGCGACTGTGTATAGTGTGTGGTTTGCCGTTGCGAATAATGTCCAGACGCACTTTTTCACCCACTCGTAACATACCCACGGCATTGCGCAGATCAGCGGAACGGGTGACTGCCCTGCCATTAATGGCCGTCACCACATCACCTACCTTTAACCCGGCCTTTTCCGCAGCAGAGCCTTTCACCACCTGAGCGATCACAGCACCGTCACGTTGTTTGATACCAAATGCTTTGGCGAGATCCGGTGTGACATCCTGCACCATCACTCCCAGCTGCCCGCGACGCACTTCACCGTATTCGATAAGCTGGGCCATGATGCTCTTTGCCATATTGCTGGGAATGGCAAAACCAATGCCCACATTACCGCCACTGGGACCAAGAATGGCAGTGTTAATGCCCACCAGCTTGCCATCCAGGTCCACCAACGCACCACCGGAGTTGCCGGGATTAATGGAAGCGTCGGTCTGGATGAAATTCTCATAACCCTCAATACCCAGCCCGGTACGCCCCAGCGCGCTGACAATGCCGGATGTCACTGTCTGTTGCAGACCAAAAGGATTACCAATGGCTACCACAAAATCCCCCACCTGCAAGGTGCTGGAGTCGGCCATATCAAGCTGACGCAGTTCTTCTGCATCAATGCGGATTACCGCCAGATCTGCGTCCGGGTCCGTGCCCACGACCTTGGCTTCAAACTGGCGCTTGTCGCGCAAGGTAACGGTAATCTCATCGGCATTGGCAATAACGTGATTATTGGTCAGCACATACCCTTTGTCGGCATCCACGATCACCCCTGAGCCCAAAGCCTGGCGCTCTTGTTGTTGGGGAATATCCGGCATATCAAAAAAACGTCGAAAAAAAGGATCGTTAAACAACGGATTCTGGCGAATACTCACTCGTGACTTGGTGGAAATATTCACCACGGCGGGCGTAACCTGTTGCAACATAGGTGCCAGTGTCGGCCGACCATTAGCGTCATTCAGCCAGGGCAGCGCTGCCAGCGACACCGGCATCCAGACGATAAACAGCACCCCTGCGGCAAACTGCCAACGTGTTTGCCGCTGTAAACGCATAAACAATTGAGGGAAAAAATGACGCGAAAAAGATGACGTATCAATAACAGAACACGCGTGCCGGATATCCATGACATGACTCCTGTTTGTTTTCAATTGTTGGTTAAACCTCAATTAATCTGTTGAGCCGTCGCAAAAGCAGTTAGGGTGTTCAAGATCAATCTAGGTTAAAGAGTTCCTTGCTGTCCTCTCTCTGAGATAAGGATTCTTGCGAAATTTCCAAGCCCATACTGCATTTTTTTATGTGCAGGAAAAAAGAAAATGAAAAAGGGAATACTTATTTTGTCGATTAAGCAAACATTCAGTGATCAACCCGCGCCCGTGGTGAGTGAGATTTTGGGATTCCGTACATATCACAGAGTATAGAAACAAAAAGCACAGCGTCTGTTACGCAAAGATATGGAATCTTTAAAGTGTTTTGCAGCTATGTGTTTACAAGCACTGGATTTGATCAGGTGTACTTGACCCAATGGCATTGAAATGTCATCTATGTATGTTCCGTGGTTTGCCACTGCACCGCATCACGATAGGCTGGATGACTGGCCATAAATTCCTCATGCCGCCCCACGGTGAAACTGCCATCGGCTTCAAAATAAATCACCCGGTCTGCGGTGCGAATGGATGAATAACGATGAGCGATTAACAGCGTTGTGCGATTGGCTCGCAAGGCATCCAGCGCCTGAACAATCACCTGCTCAGACTGACTATCCAGCGCCGACGAAGCTTCATCCAGAATCAAAATCGGCGCATCACGCAAAAAAGCCTGCGCAATAGCAAGACGCTGTTTTTGGCCACCGGACAATTCCACCCCCCCCGCACCCAATGCTGACGCCAACCCTTCAGGCAAAGCCTCAATAAACCCCCAGGCATGGCTGCGCTGGCAAGCAACAATCAACTGTTCCTCTGTTGCATCCGGTCTGGCCATCAGCAGATTGGCACGAATCGTATCGTTAAGGACAAACGACTCCTGCCACACCACCGCCACATTCTGGCGTAACGACGCAATGTTTACCGCCCGCAAATCCTGTTTATCAATGGCAATACGCCCCTGCTGAGGATCATAAAAACGCAACAGCAACATTGCCAAAGTAGACTTACCTGCCCCACTGGGACCCACCAGCGCCACCGTTTCACCCCCTCGAATATGTACCTGTGCGTGATGTAAAACTGTCGCTCCGCCAGGGTAGACGAACGACACCGCATCGATATCAATCTGCCCCTGGCTCACGCACAAATCCGGCGCAGCAGGCTTATCCTCCACCGCTGGCTCTGCATCCATTATCTCCAGAATACGCAACGCAGCCGGTACATTACCGGCATACTGAAATGCAATGCCCGCCAAACCACGCACCGGCATACTGAGATACCCCATATACAGCAAAAAACTCACCAACAAACCCACTGGCATCTCACCGCTACGCACGTCATCCAAACCAAACAACGCAATCATCAGGCCCACCAGATAAATCAACAGCGTGAAACTCACACCAAAGGCCACGCCCAGGCCACGCTCGCGTACTGCCCAAGCACTTACCCTGGCAAAAACCTTTTTATGCATCGCCGTTACGTGGTTTTCAGCGGCATTTGCACTCACCCCTCGAAAATTCGCCAGTCCCTGCTCCTCAAAAGCCAGCAACTTCCCGTTAGTCTGTAAAAACCCCTCCGTTGCACGCCGTTTGCGCTCTGAAAAAAACCGCTGATGCAACACAAACAATGGCACAGCAGCCAAAGCAATCAATGCCAGGCGCACATCAATCCAGAACAACATCGTGGTGTACAAAACAAGCGTCAGCACATGAGAAACCAGCATCAACCTCGCCTCCACCAGAATGGTGCTGACGTGATCCACATCATTGCTCAAACGGGCCAGCAGATCACCGCGCGCCGCCTGCCCCGCCACCGGAAAAGACAAATGCAGCAAACGTGAAACCATGGCATTGCGCAACCGGCCGATAAAACGCAGACCCAGCCAATTCGTCAACCAACCGCCGCCCAGTTGCGCCGCCTGATTCACCAGCAACACAAAAGTGAACATACCCAGCACCATCGGCAGCGCATCATACTGCCCTGATTGAATCAAACTCAGCGGCCGGCCCATAAGCCAGATCATTGCCGTATTGGTTATCACGGCAATAACGATGGAAAAAATATCTAACGTAAAATAACCCTTATCAGGTCGAGTATATTGACTGAAACGGCTGTAGTGCTGGTACAACTCAGCCCAACCGGGTTTAGTGGAATGATGTGTCGATTTCGTAAAGACGTGTTCAGGCATTCGAAGAGGCTTCCCGCATTTACCTGACAATTTAACACAATGGTAAACAATACCTCGTAAAATAACTCACAAATTTAGTACTACTTTAGAGCACCTGTTTTTGATGCCACTGCCCAATAACGTTGACAATCTGTTGTCGATTATTTGTGCGTAACAGTAATAGGTCAGCCCCCCTATTTAGTTATAGGGTTATAGCTATTACACGCCAAGGCCGTAATTCCGTCAGACAAGTCACATTTTTCAGTTATTCCCCGCCGCGTTTGCGCGCCATGTAAAAACGCCTCCATCACAGCGGCTTTATCTGGCTTTTCTCCAGGAAGAATAATGGTGATCGCACTCTGTTACGGCTGAACCCAGCAAGCTGTTCGACAGGCAACACATTCACCCGGGCCGATTAGCTGAATAACACAATTTTTACCACCTTCCGGCGTATCATTTTTTAGCGTTGAGCGACATACCCACGCAATAACCCTTTTTCCCTGCATGAATGAAAATATTATTGCACCTTTTAAATAGACGCAATAATTTTTATTGACTTCTGCAAAAAAAGCAAATACATTACGCCTAACGAAACGACGCACTTAATATGAATGGATTCAACAAATGATATTACCCCTGGAAAAAACGGCCGCCATTGCGCCCGGCTACCCGTTCAGAGGCAGCATCAAAACCCAAAAGCCTGGAAGCGTTGCCGTCATTCAAATGCGAGACGCCGCACTCGAACAAGGTTTGAAAACAAATGATCTCGCACATGTTGAACTACCGGGCAAAAAAACACCCGACTGGCTGATACCCGGCGACCTGCTTTTTGTTGCACGCGGAAATAATAACTTTGCGGTTTACATTGACCGCCTGAACAAAAAAACCGTCTGCACACCCCACTTTTTTCAGATCCGCATCAAACCTTCCACCGATTTGCTGCCGGAGTTTCTGGCATGGCAAATCAACCAGACACCCGCCCAAAGCTATTTTTCACGCCTGGCGCAAGGCGGCGTTTTGCGGAACATCAAAAAATCAGAGCTGGCAACATTGCCCGTTGTTATCCCGCCACTGGAAACACAGCAGAAAATCATTGCCGTGGACCGTCTCACCAAGAAAGAAACGCAACTCCTGAAAGCACTGGTGGATAACCGCCGACAGCTGATGAACACCATCGCCCGACAGACACTCTACGCCCACGAACAGTACCTGCAAAAAATATAGCGAAGCATAAAAACGGCATGAACGAACACAACCATCAAATCAATCAGGACGCCATCAACAAGGCCGTCTGGGGCGCTTGCGACAGCTTCCGGGGTGTCGTCGATCCCAGTATCTATAAGGACTACGTCCTCACCCTGCTGTTTCTCAAATACATCAGCGATGTCTGGCAGGACCACTATGACACCTACCAGGCCGAACATGGGGACGAGCCGGAGCTGATTACGGAGTTGATGAAGGCCGAGCGTTTTGTGCTGCCGAAGGAAGCCAGTTTTTACAGTCTTTTCGAGCACCGCCACGAGCCGGGGAACGGCGAGCGTATCGACCAGGCGCTGCACGCCATTGAAGAGGCCAATATCGCCAAGCTGCGGGATGTGTTTCAGGACATCAGCTTCAACTCCAGCAAAC
>JALSGT010000009.1 GCA_026982555.1 Chromatiales bacterium | reverse complement strand
GCTATTGTTGTTGATGGAAAAGGGCAGCAAGTTGTTGCTGTATTGTGCCACCAGTTCAGTGACTTTTTCTGCACCATAACGTTCTACGACAAACTGATAAAAATACACGCCATAGAGGTAGCGCACGCTATTCAGTGGCCAGCTGTCCAGTGGCTGATTGATCTGGCGAAGGGGTTTGATACCGTTGATGACTTCCTGTCGCATCAAGCCTCGAAACATTGTGCTTTGACCGCGACCAATGCCGCGTGCTTTGTTTGTTTCTTCGTAAGTAGCGAGGCCTTCAATGAGCCAGGGTGGCTGCAATATGTTGGGAAACAAAAACAGGTTGCGCCCGAACAGTTTGCGCAGCGTGGCAGGAAAGCCGCTTACTTTGTCCAGTTGCAGGATGTGGGTGTATTCATGAATGATAAGCAGCTCCAGCCAGTTATCGTGATCCGAAACCGCACTGCTGCCAGTGGGAGGGGTTACCAGCAGATGCATTTCGTTGCGGGGTATGGGTGAGGCTGTGCCATTGGCAAAATCAAAACGATCACTCAGTATCACTTGTGTGCGCGCACGGGGCGTCCAGTTAAATTTCCGGGTGAGCCTGGTATGTACGGATTCGGCAATGCTGCCCACTTTCCGGGCCAGCGGTTCTTCTCCATCGTGAAAATGAATTTCAAAATGTTCGGTATAAAGTGTTTGCCAGTTCAGTGAGGGGTCTTGTGAAAGCGCGGCCAAACCAATATTGGAGGATGTGCCTGCAACAATGAAAAACAGGGAGATAATGATTTTTGTCATGTTTTATTCATGCTGTGTCGGGTTGTTCAGGGTTTTGAGCAGATAGTTTACCAGTCTGTTTCTTGTTTCCGGCTGGTTCAGTGCTGCAATGTGCCTGCCTTCGGGCATTAGCCATAATTCTTTTGGTGGTGTTGCGCGGGCAAAAAGTTGCGTTGCGTGGTGCGCAGGTATAACGGTGTCATTTTTGCTGTGGATAAGCAGTACCGGAGTGGAGCGGTATCGACCGATGGCTTCTACTGGCGCATATTGGCCGGTGACCAGCCAGGACAAGGGATATTGCAGTGGCCATGTGAGCCAAAAACCGGCCAGTTTTTCACGGACAATTTGCCGATAATCACTGAAGACGCTGTCCAGAATCAGCGCACGGATTATTTTTGACTGACCGGTGTTTGCAAAAACATAAGCGCCCATGGCACCGCCAAGGCTTTGACCGAGTACGACAATGCGTGTCGGGTCAATGTCAGGTTTGTTTTGCAGCCAGAGCAATGCCGCTTCGATATCCTGAAATGCACCTTGTAAATCCGGTTTTCCCGCAGACTGCCCGTAACCGCGGTAATCAAACAAAAATACATTAAAACCGCGAGGTGGAAGCCAGTACACACTGCCAATGTGGGTGCTGATGTTTTCCGCATTACCATGCAACAGCAACAGGGTGCCATGTGCCGGGCCTTCCGCAGGTAAAAACCAGCCATGCAGGTTTGTGCCATCCTGGCTGGTAAAATGAATGTCCTGATAGTTGAGGTTGATGTCGCCCGGTGTGCGCACTAATGGTTTCATGGGTTGGAAAAAAAGCCCCGTGCAACCCTTCAGACTGATGCTGAGGAAAATAATTAAAAGTAACGGGAGGCGTGTGCCGGTCATAAGTACCAGCGCCACGAGAGTGTCCAGTTCTCCAGCCTGCGGCCAAAGGCGCGTTGCTGTGACCATTCCAGACCAAGGGCGTGTTGTGGTGCAAAAACAAAACGCTGGGCAATGTTAAATGTGTTGTAGGTGTGAGGTTTACCTGTGCGGAAATTCATGTGTTGCGCATGCAGTTGCCACTTCCACTGCGGGGTGGCTTGTATGATGACACCTGCTTCTGCGCCAACACCTGCTGTGTAATTATTTTTTAGTTGTGAATGGGCATCTATTCCTGCGTTTAAAAAGCCGAACGCCAGGATGTTTCGGGTGGGGCGTATCGCCAAACCACCACCACCATCGGCACGAAATACAAGCCTGGAGGGTGATTGCGTATCGGGCACTATGCGGCGTTGCCATGCTGTGCGTATGCGCCAGGAAACGGGTTGAAAAAAACGGGAACGTGGTGACAGCGAAATAATATCAACCAGCGTGAATTCATCAAGTTCCAGTTTTGGTTCGTCCACGCGGTATCGCAGCGCGATATTTAAAAAATCGATTTGTGCGCCGGGTACGTATCCATCATCATTGTCCAGCAGGTCGTGATAGGCGGGGCGTAAGCGCAGCCGTAGAAAGTTGTCATTGTTTTCATTGATGATGCCGAGTTGTATCATGCCTGTGGCGTGGCCTTGTTCGGGAGACACGCGAGGCGCAGGGACAGGGCCTGGCGGATGTGCAGAGGTGATTGTGCTACGTGCGCGTAATAACTCCCGTGAAAGACGGGATGATGTTGTTTTTTCCCGGCGTTGGGCAAGAAATTCATAACGCACAAAATCGTGTGCCAGAAGTAAAATATCCGCTTTTTCCTGTTCCGCATCCTGGTCTATGCTTTTTTCGGCCAGAAATTCCGTCAGGTTTTTTTGCTGATTAGCCAGTGCCAGTGCATCAAGCCGGGCAGTGTCAGAGATGGAGTCTGCCAGGTGTGCCAGTTTGGTGCCGGCAGCGGGTCGATATACGGTTTTTTTGATAAGGCCGGGTTTTTCGGCGACCAGTCTCAGGGTATCCGAGGGGATCACCCAGCCGCCAAGTTGATGGCTGAGGTTAAGGCTGGGGCGGGCAACATCCAGCAGAACAAGTATTAGATATGAGCAATTTTCATCGAAAAAATAATAATCGAATTTTATGGCTCGAAGCTCCCACACATGCGCCAGCAGGCGACGAATTTCAGTATCAGAAAATTCGAGCTGATATTCCCAGATGTCCCGGCTTTCAAAGTCTGAATATTCTTTGACTTTTTTATAATAGGGGCCAATGCCAATGGTGCCGTAATAACCGCCAAAAATACCTTTGACGGCGAAGGCAATGCCATTGTCATTGTTTGTCTGGGCACCATAGTTGATGGCATAGGAAAGTAGTCGCGTGTTTTCACTTTGTCCAGGGGTGTCCACTCTCAGTAAGGTATGTCCAAACATGGATGAGGGGTTGTTCAAATAGGCAGATGGAAAAATCAGGGTGAGACTGCCAGGGTTAATGCCTGCATACCACTTGTCAAATTCCTCACAGGTTTGGGGTGGTAGTTTTTCAGGGTCAAAATGGAGTTGGCTATTCAGCCATTCATAGCGGGCAACAAAGGCACATTGAGCTGTTTCCGGTTTTTTCCCCCAATGTTTTGTCGAGAAAAACTGTGTCAGTGTGGCGGTAAGTTCTGCTTGTGAATCATGCTTTCCATTGGAGGCAGTGAAAAAAGTGGGGTCATCCGCGTCACTCTCCAGTTGGCCGAGCAGGCTTTTTCGATAATGCAGAAGGTAGTGCCATTGCGGTGTTTCGGCCAGGCGTAATTTTTGCGCTTGTGCAATAAGCTGGTTGAGGTACGCGGTGTTCGAAACAGAGGGTGATGCAGATAACGAAGGGCTGAAAACCAGCATTACAGTGAATGCGCAGATATAAAATGGCGTATGCCAGCGATGGGCGGACGCGCTCCAATTGGGTGGCCACATAAAAAAATGTGCCGACTTTGCATGATTGAAACGGGATGGATGAAACATATCGATATACTCGTGGCGATTGAGGTTTCAGTGTTATTGCACGCCCTTTTCATTCCATGGCTGCGCTGAAATCCCTCACGACAGTTCGGCTGGAAACCTGTACTAGTACTCGTTATTTCGCTTTGCTATGAAATGAATACGATACACACGAAAAGCCTGAATCCCGGACACCGCAGGCGCATACAAAAAAATGCCCCCGCCGAGTTGGCCGGGGGCATTTTTTCATTCCTGAAGGTCAGGAGCAAATAGAGTTAACCGCGAGCGTATTGCGCCAGCGTTTTTTGCTCTGCCATAACCAGATACAGGTTTTCCAGCATTTTCCCGGCGGTGATGTCATCTGCGGAAAAGATTTTTCCGTAGTTTGCACGAGCCGCTGTAAAGAACGCAGACTTGTCCGCTGCATTGATGCCCATCAGGCTGGCCAATGATTCGAGTGATTCACCTTGTCCTACGGACATATCACGGGACAGGGCATCCAGGTTGTTGCCAGCAAACATGTTGACGGCAGCGGAGGCTGTCACAACGCCACCTTCTTCACAGCCCAAAGTACCAGAAGTAATACCGAAGGTTTGATTGCCTGAGGTGCCGTTGGTTGTGACGGCGAGTATCTGTGGGAGAGTGCCACTTTGTCCGTCAAACAGTGTTGAGCCCAGACCACAGCCGGCATTATTGGGGGCAGCTATGGCTGTCGATATGCCAGCCGCCATTGGGGTGATCAATAAAGCAGCAATTAACGTTTTTTTCATTGTGTACTCCCTGGTTAGGTTTGAAATGTGATGATTGATTAACAGTCGGCCTAAGAGTATGCGGAATATGATATTTTTGTCAAACGGCGCGCGCTGTAACCAAATCAAAGAGGGTGTCGTCAATTTTTTGTCAATGTTTTTTGCGGCGAGGGGGTTATTTTACGCCTGAATTCTGTGGGCGAGATTTCCGCATAAATGTACGGTACAGCAAGGGTATAACAAAAAGTGTCAACACGGTGGAAAAGGCCAACCCCCATACAATGGCCGAAGCCACCGGCCCCCAGATCAGGGATTCACCGGCCAGTCCGACAGCCAGTGAAAACAATCCGGCAATGGTGGTCAGCGAGGTAATGATGACAGGTACCACACGCCGACGTGCGGCATAAACAGTTGCATGCAATACGCTCATGCCAGCATTCAGTCGCTGGTTGGCGGCATGGATCATCACGATGGCGGCATTGACCGCAATGCCCACCAGCGCGATCACGCCATACATCGTGAACATGCTCAACGGATTGCCGGTTGCCAGCAGGCCGAAGGTGACGCCTGTGAAAGCTAATGGCACGGTGGCGAGAATCATGAACGGCTGCCAGTAGCTTTTAAACTGAGTGCCGATGATGAGGTAGATCAGCCCAAGACCAAACAGAAACAATACCAGCATGGAGTCCAGGCTTTCCTGAATATCAGCCAGCTCACCGGAATAATCCAGGTCAACATTGGGGTGTTGCAGGCGGATTTTTTCCCAGCCTTCCATCACTCGGTTATTTGCCTGAAGCGTGTTGATTTTTTGTTTGTCGATATCCGCTTCCACGGTGATGGAGCGGCGGAAGTTATAGTGACGGATATTGCTGCGACTGAGTCCGGTTTCTGCAATCACTAGCTGGCCTAACATTATTTCACCACCCTGTGGCAGGGTCAGCGGTATTTCCAGTAATTGATCAATACTGTGCAGGTTGGTGCGTTTTGCCTGTACACGCACTTCCACACGTTCTGATTCGTATTGCATGGATGCCACGACTTCACCATCAAACAGCAGGCGTATGGCATTGCTGACATCCGCGGGGTTGAGCCCGCTGCGGCGTACGGCATCACTGTCCAGTTGCAGTTTGAGTTCATGTTTGCCTGGACTGTCGTTGTCGGTGATGTCCATCACTTCAGGAATACCCGTGAGGATACCCCGCAAGGCATCAGTGGCTGCACGTAATTCCACAAAATTATCACCGCGCACTTTGATACTGATAGCTTTGGTGACCGGTGGCCCTTTGGTGAGTTTGAAAAAGGTGATCAGACGTGCATCCGCTGTGGCCATCACATCGGTACGCATGGATTCAATGATGTCACTGACGCTGCGCATATCATCGGTTTTTGGGTTCAGGCTGACAAAAACCTGCCCATAGTTATCACCAAAAAACGGGGCGACCTCGGTAAACATTTGTCCGGCGGTGGCACTGACGCTGCGTGTTTCATTGTCGTTCAGGTGCGCACGCGCCTTGTTGGCAATGGCATCCACCGTATCCAGTGTGTTTTGCAGGGTGCTGCCGGGCGGCATTTCCACGTTGATATAAAAGGTGCGCATGGGGTCGAAGGCAAAAAATTCGACGCGCACCATGCCGCTGCCAATGGCGCTTATGGCCGCCAGAAACAATACCAGAACGACGGCCAGAGAACGTTTGGGTTTGCGTAAGACCCGCACCAGCAGTTTGCCGTACTTGAGGCGAAGCTTGTGCAAAAAACGTGTACGCCAGCGTTGCAGTTTGCCCGGTGATGACATGTCAAGGCGGGTCATGGAAATATGCACTGGCAACATCCAGTACGCTTGAATCAGGCTGATGAGCAGTGCCACAGACACCACAAAGGGCACAGTGAACATGAATTTTCCGACGATGCCTGGCATCAACATTAATGGCAGAAAGGCCGCCATGGTGGTGGTCACCGAGGCGGTTACCGGAGTAAAGACTTCTTTCAGGGCATCAATGGCTGCCTGCATACTTTGTGCGCCGCGCTGAATGCGGTAATAAATGGCTTCCACCACCACTACCGCATCGTCTACCAGCATGCCAAGCACAATGACGACACCGAGCAGGATATTCTGGTTCAGTGTTTGC
>JALSGT010000008.1 GCA_026982555.1 Chromatiales bacterium | reverse complement strand
GATGCCGATATCTGGGTGGAAAATGCAGCGGGTGATGCGGTGAAGGTTGATAACATCGTGGATACCGATGGCATGGCACTGGGGCAGCTGGATGTGGCTGTGAATCTTGAAGGCCGTACCCGACTGGTGATTGCGCCGGGTATTCCCAGTCATCTCACACTGGACTTTGATCTCAAGGCTTCCAACAAAGTGCGGTTCGATAATGAAGGCGTGCCAACACAAGTGGTTAAACCCTTTTTATTGGCCGACGTTGAACTGAAACAGCCCAAAATACACCGCCTGCGTGGACCATTGGCCAGAGTCGATGTGGAAAACAGCCATTTTGATGTCATCCTGCGTCCCTTCCATCATCGTTTGCACACAGATCGTCATCGACGCCATTTTGGTCAACTGGAAGTCGTGACTAATAACACGACGCTGTTTGACATTAACGGTGATGATTATCAGGGACGGGCAGGGCTGGTAGCGCTGGACGAGCAACCGGCATTTACGGCAACCATTGTTATTGGTGATTTAAAATTTAACCCGCGCCGTTTTGAGGCACGGGAAGTCTATGCCGGTTCCAGTGTGCCGGGTGGTGAGCTGGATGTAGTGACCGGTAATGTTATTGCACGCACGGGTGATTCACTCACCGTGAAAGGAGCCACCCTGATACGTGCGGGCGGCAGCGTGGTTTTTAACGACGAGGTTATCGTTAACATGGGTGATTTGACTCAAGTGAAACGTCAGCTTTCCATGGGGATGGATTATGACATTGACGATGTTTCCGTCGGTCAACGAGTGCGTGTATTTGGTGTGCTGACCAACGACATGACAGACCAACTGGAAATAGATGCCGGTGTGAATAACCGGGGCCGGGTGAAAATGCGCTTGACCACGCTGCGTGGCACAGTGCTGGATGTGGTGGGTATCCCCGAACAGCCACTGCCGTTTGTGCTCGACTTACAGGCCATTGATGGTCGCCACATTGGTTTGTTTGACTTCAGTGGCACAGGTGATGAACCTGCGAATGACTCTGATCCTGCCTTTTACGAAATTGATGTGGCAACACTGGATGTGGGTGAGTTGACCAGCGACACTCCCGTAAAAGTGCGTGGTTTTGTGCGACCCTTCGGACAAGTGACCACAGC
>JALSGT010000007.1 GCA_026982555.1 Chromatiales bacterium | reverse complement strand
AATGCGGCTGCACGTTGGCATAATCAGCACCAAACAGTTCTTTGGCGCGATCAATGGCCAGTTGCTCGGCCACATCCACATGCTCGCAACCACCGTAATAACGTTTGGACGGGTAACCCTCGGCATATTTATTGGTCAGCACACTGCCCTGTGCCTGCAACACCCGCGGGCTGGTGTAGTTTTCAGAGGCGATGAGTTCAATGTGCTCCTCCTGGCGGACTTCCTCGGCCTGCATGGCGCGCCATAACTCGTCATCGAAACCCTCAATCTTCATGTCTTTGCTGAACATTACTCTTCCCCTGCCTGAAATATATCGTGTGGTTGCACGCCTTTAGCGTGTTGAAAAAATGTCGATTGTAGCACAAATCACCTTTTCTCCAGTCCGTCGAAATGCAAAAAATAGTCTGGAAATCTTTAGTCATTTCTTTAGTTTACTGAATTGGCGGTCGATAAAAACAGAAGCAAATAAACCCCTGAAAAATGATAACGATACCATTGACAATCACTCCGCCTATAAAAACAGCTCACTTTCACTTTGGCGTTCGCCAAAAAGTTTTGTTGGTGCTATTAACAGTATTGCTGATTGCATTGAGTATGAGCAGCTGGTTGGCTTTGCGCGAAGAAGAGACCAATCTGCTAAAAGAAATAGACCAGCGTGGCCTCTATATTAGTCGTTTTGTCGCCAAGGCCATGGCCTTCAGCGTAGTAGGTTATGACTACCACACCATTCAACTTCTGCTGGATGAGCTCACTTTTTCGGACGAAATCGACTACGCCAGGGTCACCAATGTCAAAGGCAACACCATGGGTGAATCCGGTTTCGCCACTCTGCATACCAATATCGAACCCGCCTCCAATGAAAACCTGGTAATGTTCACCAATAATATCCAGATTGACAATGAAACGGTCGGCGTCCTATATCTGGGCCTCAGCACTTCACACATCATGTCCAGGCTGGAAACTCAGCGATTTACTCTTCTCAAACGTGAAGCACTGATTATTCTATTGATTGCCTTGGGTGAATTCCTGGCCCTGTCTTACATTATTGTGCGACCGGTCGGTAAAATCATCGATTTTTTGAAAAGCAACATCGATAATAAAGGCCAGCTGGTCAGTAAAATCCCTATGATCAGCAATGATGAATTTGGCCAATTGGCACAACAATTTAATACACTGAGCAGCCAGCTCAATAAAGCCAACAAAAAATTGCGCTCCAAAATTGAATCCGCTGACCAGCAGTTATTGGAAACCAATCAGCAACTCAAACAACTCAACGAAAAATTCAGACTGCTTTCCATTACCGACCCATTAACAGGTCTGTTCAACCGTCGCTACTTTGATCGATTAATGGAAGCCGAGGTAGATCTGAGTAATCGCCGCGGTGACCCCAACAGCATTTTACTCCTCGATATTGATTTTTTTAAAGCCATCAACGACACCTATGGTCACTACATTGGTGATGTTGTATTAAAAAACATGACGACCGTTTTACGGAAAAACCTGCGCCGCACAGATATTGTTTGCCGCATTGGTGGCGAAGAATTTGCCGTGCTTTGTCGGCGGGCTAACCAAACACAGGCGATAAAAATCGCGGAAAAACTGCGCACAGCTATTGAAGTCACACCGATGACGCCTGAAATCGATGATAGTCTGATGATCACTGTAAGCATCGGCGTTGCCAGCGTGCCTTGCCGCACTAAAAACACCACACCTAAACAATTGTACAAAGATGTCGATACCGCCATGTACTACAGCAAAAACAACGGGCGAAACCGTGTCACCCACATTACTGACCTGCACCAGGAAGGCACAGAGTCCAGAGAAAATAAAAACTCAAGGGGCTAAAATCATGAAAATCCATATCCCTATAGTGTTAACCGGCATACTGCTCAACACCGCATTAATGTTGCCTATCAGCACCTTGGCCAGCACTCAAACAGACAACGAATTACTGTTTGGCTCAGTGGCTATGGACATTCCAGCCGTCATGCATAGACGGCTCAAACCTCTGACCCGCTACCTGAGTGATAAACTCGGTCGTCCCGTATCGCTAAAACTTTCCCCCAACATGGGAGCCGCCATCAAAGAAGTGGTTGACAGAAATGTCGATATAGCCTATCTCACGCCGGTCGCTTATCTCAAAGCTCATGTAGCGGGTAACGCAAAAATTATTGCCAAAACAGTGACCCAGGGAAAAGCTTCATTTCAGTTAATGATCGTTGTCAAAGAAGACAGTCCCTACAAAACAATAACTGACTTGAAGGGAAAAACGTTTGCCTTTGGCGATAAAAAAGCATTATTACAACGTGCCACAGTGGTAGGAAGCGGGATTAATATGGAGGACTTTTCCCGTTATGAATTTATTGGTCACTACGATAACATCGCCCGTGCTGTGCTCAACGACGATTTTGACGCTGGTATTTTGAAGGATACCATGGCATTTCAATGGCAAGACAAGGGCTTGCGCATCCTGGCCGCATCACCCGCACTACCGCCCTACAATATCACCGCCAGTGGCAACGTTGACAACGATACATTGGCCAAACTGAAAGATGCCTTTTTGAGTCTTGACCGGAACAACCCCGCACATTTAAAAATCATCAAAGCCGTGGATAAAAAATATGATGGTTTTGCAGCCACCAATGATACGGAATATGATGTGGTCCGCAAACTGATAAAGCCGTTCAATAAGTAGCCATTATTAAGTAGCCATTATTAAGTAGCCATTATTAAGTAGCCATTATTAAGTAGCCATTATTTGTCGCTTAGGAATGGAAATTAAATAACTTATGCAGACTCCAGGCTCACGGAATATGATCCAGATCATCGCCTTCTTTTTCCACTGGCATCAAATCTTCTTTGCTGATACCCAGGCTCAATGCACTGGCACTGGCCACATAAATTGATGAATACGTACCCACAACCACACCGATAATCAATGCGGTGGCAAAGCCATGAATTAATTCCCCTCCCACAACAAACAATGCAATCAATACCAGCAAGGTGGTGATAGATGTCATCATGGTTCGCGACAAAGTCTGGTTCAATGAGGCATTGACGATATCAACACTGGTGCCTTTACGCATTTTGCGGAAGTTTTCCCGAATACGGTCAAACACCACAATAGTGTCATTCAATGAATAACCGATCACCGCAAGAACGGCCGCCAGCACTGTCAGGTCAAAGCTCAGCTGAAACAGGGAGAACACGCCCAGGGTAATCACCACGTCATGCACCAGAGCCGCCACCGAGCCAATGGCAAAACGGTATTCAAAACGAAAACCGACATAAATCAGGATGCCAATCAAGGCATAAATCATAGCCAGACCGCCATCATTTGTCAGTTCCTCACCCACTTGTGGGCCAACAAATTCCACCCGGCGCATTTCCATCGTATCTCCTTCAACATCACGCAAGGCTGTCATGACCGTGGTACTGATGTCAGCGTTGCTTTTGCCTTCCTGCGGAGCGATACGGATCAAAATATCTTTTGAAGTACCAAAGTGCTGCGCCACAGCTTCGGGAAAGCCCGCCTCCTCCAGTGTTGAGCGCACAAGGGTCAAGTCCACCGGGTGGCTGTATCCCAGTTCAATCAGGGTGCCACCAGTGAAATCCAGACCAAAGTTCAGGCCGCGTGTCGCCAGTGAGCCAATGGAAATCAAAATCAACAATGCCGAAAACGTTACCGCCATTGTGCGTTTGCTCATGAAGTCAAACGTTGTGGGTTTTTTAAACAGCTGCATGGTGCATCCCTGAAATTAATGAAAGCGGAGTTAACGAAACACGATGAATCAGCCCGACTAAATCGACAGTTTTTCTACACGACGGTTACCGTACATCAGATTCACTATCGCGCGCGTACCGACAATCGCGGTAAACATGGAAGTCATAATACCGATGGACAAGGTGATGGCAAAACCTTTGACGGGCCCGGAGCCAAAACCAAACAAAACCACCGCTGCAATCAATGTGGTGATATTGGCATCCATAATTGTCGAAAAGGCTTTGGCATAACCGGAATTAATCGCCGCCTGGGGACTGATACCATTACGCAATTCTTCGCGTATTCGCTCAAAGATAAGCACATTGGCATCCACGGCCATGCCAACGGTAAGCACAATACCTGCAATACCCGGCAACGTTAAGGTTGCCTGCAACATGGACAATACTGCGATGATGACCACAAGATTAAAGGTTAATGCAATGTTGGCCACCAGACCAAAGCCGCGATACCACACCGCCATAAACACCAGCACCAGCGCAAAACCGATCACCACGGAGGCAAACCCCTGATTAATATTATCCTGTCCCAGGCTTGGGCCGATGGTGCGTTCTTCAATGATTTCAATGGGTGCAGCCAATGCACCGGCACGTAACAACAGAGCCAGATTGTGTGCTTCTTTGGTGCTGTCCAGGCCGGTAATCTGGAAGCGTTTGGACAGTTGTTCCTGAATACGCGCAGTATTGATAACCTCTTCTATCGTGCGCCGGGTCTTCACTGGCTCACCATCGATAATACGTGTCTCGGTTTTCCTTTCAATGAAGACCACTGACATGAGTTTTTTCACGTTTTCGCCCGTGACTTTACTGAAAATGCTCGCACCTTTGCCATCCAGCGTGATATAGACTGCCGGACTGCCACTTTGTTGGTCCAGGCCGCTGGAGGCATCAATAATGTAATCACCGGTGAGCATTACCCGGTTTTTCAGCAGTGCGTGGCCACCTTCACGCTGAACATATAATTTCAGCCCGGCAGGCATGCGGCCCGTGCGTGCGGCCTCTTCGGCATCATGCGTTTCATCGGTAAGACGAAATTCCAGCGTCGCCGTGGCACCCAGGATTTCCTTGGCCCGGGCCGTGTCCTGCACGCCCGGCAACTGTATAACGATACGACTGTCACCCTGTTGCTGAATCACCGGCTCAGCCACGCCCAGCTCATTGACACGATTGCGCAGCGTGGTGATATTTTGCTTCAACGCCAGCTTGCGGGTTTCGCGTTTTTCATTTTCCGCCAGGCGGGCCAGCATGAAGTAACCATCATTGCGGTCTTCTCCACCAATATCCAGATCAGGGTATTCTTTCTCCAGCAAACGCTCTGCCTCATCACGAGCTTCTGCTGATCTGAATTTTACTTCCACCGCGCTATCACCACCCTTGCCGACATAACGACCGATTTTGACATAACGCACTTTGTTTTCCCGCAGTAACCCGCGGAAATCGCTGATGTAGCGCTCTTCAGCCTGATGTACCGCCGCTTCAACATCCACTTCCATCAGGAAATGCACACCACCCCGCAGATCCAGCCCCAGGTACATGGGCGCCGCATTCATGGCCCGAAGCCAGTCCGGGGTACGCGGTGCCAGATTCAAAGCCACCACATAACCACGACCCAAACTCTCTTTCACCACATCTTTGGCGGTGAGTTGCGCCTCTGTATCAGCAAAGCGCACCAGAATCTGCTCATCAGCCAGCAGAATGCTGTTAAAAGGCACATCAGCATCCTGCAATAACTTGCGCACTTTTTCCTGGGTAGTGATATCCACTGCCGTATTACGGCTGGAAGAAACCTGCAAGGCAGGATCTTCACCGTACAGATTCGGCAGCGCATACAGGGCACTGACAACCAGCACAACAATAAGGAGCAGGTATTTCCAGGCAGGATACTGATTCAACATGGTAGGTTATCCGTTGGTTTTTTTAGGGCAAAACAAAAATCAAAACAAGACCGGAAAAAGAATCAGTCTGATTTTTTATCTGAGTCTGATTTTTTGCCCGAATCCGATTTTTTACCCGAATTTTTGACTTCCGATTTCATCGTGCCCTTGGGTACCAGCGCAGAGACCGAGTGCCGTTGCACCTTGACCTCCACACCGTCGGCAATTTTCACCGTGAGGAAACCATCAGCCACATCGGTAATACGTCCCAACAGACCACCAGCAGTCACAATTTCATCACCCTTGCACAGCCCCTCCACCATGTTTCTTTGCTCTTTAGCCTTTTTGGCCTGCGGGCGAATCAGCATAAAATAGAACAACACAAAAATCAGCAGCAGCGGTAACATGCCCAGCAAACCACTGCCTTGTGCAGCGGCATCCGCAGCACCTTCGGCGAAAGCATCAGAAATGAAAAAACTCATGGACTATTTTTCCTTGTTTTCAATATTCAATGGTAGCGTTAACAGACAGCAGTGCCTGCAACCCCCCCGGTTAATCTTCTTGTCAAAAAAAGGGCGCTATTATTACACACTCACAGCTTTTTGTGAGCGTTGCGCATAAAAGTCGGCAACAAACGCATTCAGGCTCCCGTTTGCAATAGCCTCACGCAGGCCACGCATCACATCCTGGTAGTAATGCAGGTTGTGAATGGTGTTCAACCGCGCGCCCAGCATTTCGCCCGTTTTATCCAGGTGGCGCAAGTAACTGCGGCTGTAATTCTGGCAGGTGTAACAACCACAAGCGTCATCCAGCGGACGGGTATCCCGCTCGTGACAGGCGTTGCGAATTTTCAATACGCCCGCACGGGTAAAAATATGGCCATTGCGGGCATTACGGGTGGGCATCACGC
>JALSGT010000006.1 GCA_026982555.1 Chromatiales bacterium | reverse complement strand
GGCAAATGGCAGAAAACCTGTGCAAACAGTCAAACAGTGAGCTGGTAAATACTATTGGCCATATTGCTGTGCTTTATCGTCGTGCGAAGGAGCCCGTCATTAAATTGCCCAAATAGCTTCTTTCTGACTCATGTTGTCAGAAGATTTATGGGCAGGCATCTGCCGAGTAAGAAGCACTATCCACATTTCTCCAGCACCGGAAAGCTCGTTTGACACTCGTGATTTCCCATTGGTCCTGCGCTTTCTCTATAACTAACTCATGAATGTCCCCTCTTACGGAGTCATCCCAAAAACCGTCACGAACAACAATAATCGTAGACTTTCTGTTTGATTCAATACCTTGTGCCGAATAATGAATTGAGTAATCTTTTAATTCAGAAAAATCAAAAAGGTGCTGAGGATATAAAAAAGGAGATAAAATCCAGGTCTCAGCATTATTTCGTGCATCCTCCACTATCATCGATAGCGCTGTGGTTGATCTTTGTTCCCATGATTTGACGAGTTGCCCGTATGGCTTTACAGATTTGCCTCCTGTTGCCACACATCCCGATATAAAACAGATTAATAGCAATAAGGCAATATTCTCTAACCATTTCATGGTTTGCTTAAACTCACCAGAACTTGCGGTTTTATGCGAGAGAACCAGACATCAGATTTTCCCGGACAGCTTGTTTTGGAAATGATTCTTGGTGCATCCGTATGGCGCTGTATATTTGGGGTAACACTTATTTCTGTTCTTTCTTCACCCCAGCACCAAACCCCGTTGCCACCAGCCATAAACCCAATAAGCTGTTGATCAAATGCAAAATCGAAGCGGCACCGTGCAGGCGGGCAAATTGTGCCGCTTGTTCACTACCCGGTGTAAGCCCAATGAGCTTTAATTCCTGCATCATCGGTACCAATACCCCAACACCCAGCGCGACGAGCAGCAACATCAACAATACGATGCGTGCGCGATTGTCCCGCCACCAGCTGCCACCCTTCTGCACGATGATTGACAGTAGCAGGGTCGTACCTACCGCCAGCCCGATGTAGCTGACCAGTTGAAATATCTGCCCTGCCATTCGGCCTGCTAATTGACGATCATCCATAAAGGCAAACAGACTCGGGGCGACCACATACCCGGCAATCCATAATCCACCCACCCAGAGAGTCAGTGCGACTCGCTCAGCGCCTGTCCACCAACAGGCCCGGGAAATTCCCAGTATGTTCAAATGTGTTTCACTGCAAGGATTTCGTATTCTTTGATGCCACCGGGTGCTTGCACTTCGGCGATATCACCCTCTTGCTTGCCAATCAATGCACGGGCAATGGGTGAGGTCACTGAAATCTTGCCTACTTTGATGTCGGCTTCATCTTCACCGACAATTTGGTAGGTCACTTCTTTGCCGGTTTCTTCTTCCACCAGATCAATAGTGACACCAAAAATAATTTTGCCGGTGGGTTTGATTTCGGTGATGTCAATGATTTGCGCATTACCCAGTTTGCTATTCAGGTTTGCGATACGTCCTTCTGTAAAACTCTGTTGTTCGCGTGCGGCATGGTATTCGGCATTTTCTTTGAGATCACCATGCTCACGCGCTGTGGCAATAGCGGCGATAATGCGTGGCCGCACCACATTTTTCAATTCACGTAATTCCACGCGCAGTGTTTCTGCGCCTTGTGCTGTTAAAGGTACCTTGCCTGTCATTTTCCCATCTCCTGATGCAAATCCTGTAACCGGTTAACGATTGAACTTTCACTTTGTGCCATCGCCAGACACATGGCTTCAGCACCTGCCAGTGTCGTAGTGTAAGTGACCTTGCGTTGTAACGCATTACTGCGAATTGTGCCAGAGTCGGCGATGGTTTGTGTACCCTCTGTGGTATTGATGATGAGGCTGATTTCATCATTTTTGATCATATCCACAATGTGTGGCCGCCCTTCTCCGACTTTATCCACCAGTGAACATTTTACCCCCGCCTCTCGCAAAGCTCTGGCGGTGCCGTGGGTTGCCACGACACCAAAGCCCAATGCGACCAGTTTTTCAGCGACGACAACCGCCCCCGCCTTATCGTCATCACGCACGCTAACAAAGGCCGTCCCTTCAGAGGGAAGATCGACACCGGCCCCCAGCAAGGCTTTGGCAAAAGCTTCAGCAAAATTTTTGCCTATCCCCATGACTTCTCCCGTGGATTTCATTTCCGGCCCCAAAATGGGGTCAATACCGGGAAATTTCACAAACGGAAACACGGCTTCTTTTACTGAAAAATAATCGGGCATCACGGCTTCGGTAATACCTTGTTCCGCCAGTGTTTTGCCTGCCATGCAGCGTGCCGCAATTTTTGCCAGGGGTAAACTGGTGGCCTTGGAGACAAAAGGCACGGTACGTGAGCCTCGTGGATTCACTTCGATGATATAAATGTCATCACCTTTGATGGCAAATTGCGCGTTCATCAGTCCCACAACATTCAGTGCCAGGGCCAGCTCACGCGCCATGTCGCGCATGCGAGCCTGCACAGATTCCGACAGGCTGTAAGGCGGCAGGGAGCAGGCGGAATCACCGGAGTGTACACCGGCCTGTTCGATGTGTTGCATGATGGCACCCACCAGCACCTGCTCACCATCACAAATGGCATCAATATCCACTTCGATGGCATCATCCAGAAAACGATCCAGCAGCACCGGTGAATCATTGGAGACTTTCACCGCCTCGCGCATGTAGCGTTTAAGTTCGCTTTCTTTGTAAACAATTTCCATGGCCCGGCCACCGAGTACATACGAGGGTCTGACAACGAGTGGATAGCCAATATCAGCGGCCAATTTAACCGCCTGTTCCGGGTCGCGTGCGGTATGGTTCGGCGGCTGTTTGAAGCCCAGCTTTTGCACCAGTTGCTGAAAACGCTCACGGTCTTCCGCGAGATCAATAGCATCCGGTGAGGTACCGATAATCGGCGCACCGGCGGCTTCCAGGGCACGCGCCAGCTTCAGGGGCGTTTGTCCGCCATATTGCACCACCACGCCTTTGGGTTTTTCCAGATGCACCAGTTCCAGCACATCTTCCAGGGTCAGCGATTCAAAATAGAGACGGTCGGAGGTGTCGTAGTCGGTCGATACGGTTTCCGGGTTACAGTTGACCATAATGGTTTCGTAACCATCGTCGCGCAGCGCAAAGGCGGCATGCACGCAGCAATAATCAAACTCAATCCCCTGGCCAATACGGTTTGGCCCGCCCCCCAGCACCATGATTTTTTCACGATTTGTAGGCTGTGCTTCGCATTCCTGCTCGTAAGTGGAATACAGGTATGCGGTGTCAGTGGAAAATTCTGCGGCACAGGTATCAACACGTTTGTAAACGGGCCGCACGCCCAGTGAATGTCGGTGCGCGCGGAAATCGGCTTCATCCATGGAGAGCAGGCTTGCCAAACGGCTGTCAGAAAAACCTTTGCGTTTCAGCGCAAACACGCGCGCTTTGTTCATGACCGCCATGCCTTGCTCATGAACCTCTGCTTCCAGTTTGACAAGCTCTTCTATTTGCACCAAAAACCAGGGGTCAATTTTTGTCAGCGCATACAGTGTATCCACCGACATGCCCGCACGGAAGGCATCACCCACATACCATAAACGATGTTCACGCGGTGTCCCCAGCTCACGTTTGAGGATTTCCATAGCATCATCGGCATCGATATCCAGAATAGGGCTCAAACCATCAACGCCGATTTCCAGGCCACGCAGAGCTTTTTGCAACGACTCCTGAAACGTGCGGCCAATGGCCATGACTTCGCCCACGGATTTCATTTGCGTGGTGAGGCGTGAATCCGCGTTAGGGAATTTCTCAAAGGTAAACCGTGGCACCTTGGTCACCACATAATCAATGGCCGGTTCAAACGACGCGGGCGTGGCACCACCAGTGATGTCGTTTTGCAATTCGTCCAGTGTGTAACCCACCGCCAGCTTGGCAGCAATTTTGGCAATGGGGAAACCAGTGGCCTTGGAGGCCAGTGCCGATGAACGCGATACACGCGGATTCATTTCGATAATGATCATGCGGCCACTTTCAGGATCAATAGCAAACTGTACATTGGAGCCGCCGGTATCCACACCGATTTCACGCAGCACCGCCAACGAGGCGTTGCGCATGAGCTGATATTCTTTGTCTGTCAGCGTTTGCGCGGGGGCCACGGTAATGGAGTCACCGGTGTGAATCCCCATGGGGTCAAGATTCTCAATGGAGCAGATGATGATGCAATTATCCTTGCAGTCACGCACCACTTCCATTTCATATTCTTTCCAGCCCAGAATGGATTCTTCGATGAGCAATTCTTTGGTGGGCGAGAGATCCAGCCCACGCTCACAAATCTCGACAAACTCTTCCTTGTTATAGGCGATGCCGCCACCGCTGCCACCCATAGTGAATGACGGGCGAATCACGGTGGGATAACCTACTTGTGCCTGCACCTGCCAGGCTTCTTCCAGACTGTGGGCCACGGCTGCGCGCGGCATATCCAAGCCGATTTTTTCCATGGCCTGTTTAAAGCGGTCACGGTCTTCGGCTTTGTCGATAGCGTCCCGGTCTGCACCGATCATTTCCACATTGAATTTTTCCAGCACGCCTTCACGCACCAGATCCAGCGCACAATTCAATGCGGTTTGTCCGCCCATGGTCGGCAATATCGCCTCTGGTCGTTCTCGCTCAATAATATTGGCCAGTGTTTTCCAGGTAATGGGCTCTATGTAGGTCGCATCGGCCATGTCAGGATCAGTCATGATCGTCGCCGGATTGGAGTTCACCAAAATGACGCGATAACCTTCCTCACGCAACGCCTTGCAGGCCTGTGCGCCGGAATAGTCAAATTCGCAGGCTTGACCAATAATGATAGGGCCAGCGCCGATGATGAGGATGCTTTTCAGGTCTGTTCTTTTTGGCATTAATTCAGTATCTGGTTGTAGGTTGTCAGGTGGGTGGTGAATACGATGTAGGAAAGGTTTTCCCTTTCACTATTGTCGTTATTTGTTCATTGTTATGCTTTGATACTGTTTGATCATTTCAATAAAGCGATCAAACAAAGGGGCAGCATCATGCGGTCCGGGACTGGCTTCAGGGTGTCCCTGAAAACTGAAGGCTGGCCGGTCGGTACGTTCTACCCCCTGCAACGAGCCGTCAAACAATGAGCGGTGAGTAGCTTGCAGGTTATCCGGTAACGATGCTTCATCCACCGCAAAACCATGATTCTGGCTGGTGATCGTCACCATGCCACTCGCCAGGTCTTGCACGGGATGATTGGCCCCATGATGACCAAATTTCATCTTCAAGCTTTTCGCGCCACTGGCCAACGACAACAGTTGGTGACCCAGACAGATGCCAAACACAGGAACACCGCTGGCCAGAATTTCCGGGATCGCAGTCAATGCGTAATCGCAGGGCTCCGGGTCACCCGGGCCATTGGATAAAAACACGCCATCAGGCTTCAGAGCCAGCACGTCGGCAGCCCGTGTCTGCGCAGGCACCACCGTCAGGCGACAACCACGATCCACCAGCATCCGCAGAATATTGCGTTTGACACCGTAGTCATAGACCACCACATGATGCGGCAGTTTTTCCTCAATAGGATGCGGAGCCTCGGGCAATCCGCCGGCCAACGTCCAGGAACCCTGTGCCCATTCGTAGGGAATATGAGTAGTAACTTCTTTGGCGAGATCCATACCCTGCAAACCGGGAAATGACTGTGCGGCAGCGATGGCAGCCTGTTCATCCACTGTTTTTTTCTCACAAAAGTCACCGGAGACGATGCAACCGGCCTGTGCGCCCTTTTCACGCAGCACGCGAGTCAGTTGGCGGGTATCGATATCAGCGATAGCCACCAGCTTTTTTTCACACAAATACGCTTCGAGACTGGATTCACTACGCCAGTTACTCGCCAACAGAGGAAGATCGCGTATCACCAGCCCGCCACAATGCACATGTGACGATTCCTCGTCTTCGACATTCACACCGACGTTGCCGATATGTGGATAAGTCAAAGTCACGATTTGTCGTGCATACGATGGATCGGTAAGGATTTCCTGATAGCCCGTCATCGCAGTGTTAAACACCACCTCCCCTACCGTTTGGCCGCTAACACCAATAGATTCCCCCCAAAAAAGTGAGCCATCCGCCAACGCCAATAATGCCGGTTTTCTCAATCTACTTCCCCCTAATAGTGAGTCCCTGATACCCACAAATATCTGCTTGTACACAAAGCGTAGATGCACAAAACGGGAGGGACGAAACCTCGCCCTTCCCGCCTGTAATCAATCATATCGTGTCCATACATCGCCTGAACCGGGGGGTAGTTTACTTGATTGGACTCATGAGCGTCTATATCGGGCGCAACATCTGAGCACGATTCCCTGGCCTTGCAGCCCTCAGCCCTGAATGTGGCCCAGTACACCGTCACGACTATTTTGTCGGGTTTGGTTGGCTCGTCAGCAGGGGCACAAGGAATGCAACAACGGGGGGCGAGAGGCATAACTCAGTCATGAGCACTGACAAATCGTTGCACGCGAGTATGACCGCAGCGGTGTTTTTCAAGGTAGTTGTCGCTTTTTTTAATCAAGCTACTCTTTTTATCTCTTCCTTTTCAGGGTTCAATGTAACAGCACCTACCAGGCTCCAGTCGCGCGTCGTTCCAGACCAGCGTTCC
>JALSGT010000005.1 GCA_026982555.1 Chromatiales bacterium | reverse complement strand
ACATATGCTGTCGATTTGAGGATTGGAACAATCTGTCACGAAAACGGGCACTTGCTTTGCCGCTTCCCGGACATGTACGACTATGGAAAACGTGATGGCGATTTTGAAAAAAGTCAGGGTATCGGTCGCTACTGTCTCATGGGCTCAGGCAACTATCTCAATCAGCGCCGCACACCTTCACCGGTATGCGGCTATTTACGCGAACTCGCGGGCTGGGTTGATAATGTGCATATTCTCAATTCATCCGACACAATTACGGCCCCGCATGGCAGCTACAACACCATCTGGAAACATGAAACCACGCTGCCCAATGAATATTTCATCATTGAAAATCGCAGCCAGCTCGGGCTGGACAGTTACCTGCCATCAAGTGGACTGGCTGTTTACCACTGCGACACACTGGGCTCCAACGAATGGCAGGATGGCACTCGAAACAAACATTACCAATGCGCCCTCCTCCAGGCTGATGGCAGTCTTGATCTCGAAAACAATCGTAATGCCGGTGATGCCACAGACCTCTTTGGTGACGTGCCCGGCGTGGCAGTCTCTGATGTAACAACGCCTTCATCCCGAATGTGGAACGGCACAGATTCCGGTCTTGTCATCTCAGAAATCAGCGCTGCCGGCGATGGCATCACATTCACTGTTGGAGACCCCAAAAGCCAACCCATTGCCGAAGCTGAAACATTCCCAAACGTACTCATTCCCGACAATGACCCCAAAGGAGTCACCAGTTTTCTGAATATCACGCCATCCGGTGAAATCACGGATCTTTCTGTCACCGTAGAAATCATCCACAGCTGGATCAGCGACCTGAAAGTCTCACTCGTTAGCCCGGGTGGCATTGAAGTGGTGTTACACAATCATGAGGGCGAGGATGGCGATGACATCATAAAGACTTACAGTAGCGCAACATTGCCCGCACTGGCAAAGTTGGCGGGAAGCGACGTTGGTGGAAACTGGTCACTCACCGTTGTTGATACCGCCTCTCAGGATGTCGGTCGGCTGGTACGCTGGGGCATTGTGACCGAATACCAACGCCGTTCTACGGCAATAACAGAAAGCGTAAACCCGAATCTCCCGATCCCAGACGCCAACGCCCAGGGAGAATCAAGCGAGATTCAAATCCAGCAAGAGGGTGAGGTCAAAAATATCACCGTCAACATTGATATTGTACACCCCTATATTGGCGATCTTCAGGTCGAGCTTTTTTCTCCGTCCGGGCAGGTTGTGCGGCTGCACAATAATAAAGGTGGATCGAACAACAACCTCAAGCGGTTGTACGACCCCACATCAACACCTGACCTCAACGATATTCTGGGTGAATCTGTTCGTGGTAACTGGCAACTCCGCGTACGCGACCTCGCAGCCCAGGATGTTGGAACACTTGTTTCCTGGGGTATCACCCTTGAGTATTAACCCCGGCTTCTGAGGTTCACCCGCTGACAATTCTGGACTTCAGCGAATAAAAACCAGAATGAAAAACAGGCATCTCTTTGCGGGCACGGGTAATATTTTCCCTGCCCGTTTTGTCAACGTGTGACGTAGACACCGTTATAACAAAAACTACTTTTTATTTTTAGCGGTTTTTCTTTGTTTTTCTTTGTTTTTCCTGGCTTGCCTGATAGCTTTTTTTTGTGCCGACTTTTGTGCCGCATTTTTTCGGGCAACCTTATCCGCTTCCAGTTTTTTAAGCTCGGCAATCATTTTTTTTAACCGCTCTTCAGCTTTGGCAACTGCGGCCCGTGCTTCACGCGCATGCTTGGCAGCCTTGCTGGCCCGACTTTCGGCTTTTTTCGCACTCACCGCAGCCTTGGCGATTTCATCGTAAGACTTCTTGATCACCTTTTTTAATTTTTTTTGTTTTTTTTTCTCTTTACTCATAATAACACTCCTCATTTTACATATAAAATGCTGGCCAGGCCGTCCAAAACAACATGTCGTAACTATTATTGATCAGGCCCGAAAAAAATCTACCGGCTCATTTGGTTTATTTCATGAATCCCTCAGCTATTTTCACTTATTATGAAAATCAGCTATCTCATCTTTTTCATGGATCTGCTTTGCAGACCCGGCAATAAGAGGGTCAAGTTTGCCGACCACATCATGATCTTTGTCCGGATAATCCAATTTGCTCAAAAAATGGCGCATACAGTTAATACGGCCACGCTTTTTATCGTCTGACTTTATCACTGTCCAGGGCGCATCCCGGGTATCAGTGTGAAAAAACATGACATCCTTGGCTTCAGTGTAATCATGCCACTTGCTAAGAGAAGCCATGTCTACCGGACTCAGCTTCCATTGTTTGAGTGGATCTTTTTGACGTGATTTAAAGCGGCGAAACTGTTCCTCACGACTGACGGAGAACCAGTATTTGTAAAAAATCAGACCGGCATTGACTAACATTCTTTCCAGCTCAGGGGCTTGACGTAAAAACTCAAGATGTTCGTGGTCATCACAAAACCCCATGACCTTTTCAACGCCTGCGCGGTTATACCAGGAGCGGTCAAACAAGACGATCTCTCCTTTCGATGGAAGATGCTGAATATAACGCTGAAAATACCATTGGTTTCGTTCTCTGGCATTCGGTTTTTCCAAGGCAACCACTTTGGCTCCTCGTGGGTTAAGGTGTTCCATAAAGCGTTTAATCGTCCCCCCTTTACCCGCAGCATCACGGCCTTCAAAAACAACCACCACGCGCTGCTTGGTATCCTGAATCCAGCTTTGAACTTTAAGCAGTTCAATTTGCAGCAGATGCTTTTCCAGCTCATAGGTCACCGTATCCATTTTGGTTTGATACGGAAAAGAACCATCTTCATTCCAGGCAATTCTGGGACCTTCAACATTTAGATCAAAAATGATCTTTTTCTTCCCTTTGGTCTTTCCTGTGCTGTTATTGATGTCTATGTCTAACTGTTTTGTCATTGGCGTGTACACCAAACCCTGAGGGTCTATAAAGGAGTGGATATCGCTTATACTATAGCCCTATACGCAAACTATAGAAAGAATAAAAACCCTTATATACACCCAAAACAACCAGGATGTCTGGTGATTATTTTTATCCGGAAAAGGTGGTACCTTTATGCTGATCAGGTGGAAAAATAACCCGACAGGAAAAATTGCTGCATTTTAGTTATTTGCAAAAATACCATTTTAAAAAGGTCATTGTTTGTATCGTAAAAATACTTTTTCCATTTCAACCAGAAACAATACCGTAGAAGCAACCAATACAATGCGTAACCAGATATCGATACCAATAGCCACCGTACCAAACAAGGTTTGCAGTAATGGCAAGTAGGTGAAACCTAATTGAAAAATGACAAGCACTGCTATAGCCATCAATACATAAGGATTGCCAATAAACCCGGCACGATTAAATACCGAAGCGGTGATATAACGGGAATTGAACACATAAAAAATCTCAAACATCACCAGCGTGTTCACTGCAACGGTGCGCGCATGCTCAATACTCGAACCTCGCTGCATTTCCCAGATAAAAAGCCCGAAAGTACCCCCCATTAGAATCAATGAGACAAAAATAATGCGCCACAACAGGTGCGCATTCAGTATCGGCTCCCGAGGGTCACGCGGCGGGCGGTGCATGACATTCACCTCCGGCGGCTCGAAGGCCAGCGACAAGGCCAGTGTCACCGCCGTTACCATATTCACCCAGAGTATCTGCACAGGGGTCAGCGGTAACTGTTGAAAACCTAAAGCAATGGCAGCGAGGATAATCAATGCTTCTCCGCCGTTGGTGGGCAGAATAAACAAAATGGCCTTTTTGAGATTGTCGTAAACCGTGCGACCTTCTTCCACGGCATAAATAATGGAGGCAAAGTTGTCATCAGCCAGCACCATTTCGGCGGCTTCTTTTGCTGCTTCAGTGCCATTCTGGCCCATGGCCGTGCCCACATCGGCACGTTTCAGGGCTGGCGCATCATTAACACCATCCCCGGTCATGGCCACGATTTTGCCATGCTCCTGCAATGACCTGACCAGACGCAATTTGTGATCAGGGTTTACTCGCGCATAAACGTCCACGCCCTGCACCTGCTGGCGTAGCTCGGCCTCACTCATCCGCTCAAGTTGCTGTCCGGTAATAGCAGCATCAGCGTTAACCAGTTGCAGCTGCCGGGCAATGGCGCGCGCAGTGGCAGCATGGTCACCGGTAATCATCTTCACCCTGATGCCCGCCTCTCCACAGGCTTGCACGGCGGCGATGGCTTCTTCACGCGGCGGATCAATCAGACCGAACAGACTCAGCATGGTCAAGCCATTATTCACATCATCAAACGACAGTTCTATCTGTTGGTGCTCGACCGCTTTGACGGCAATGGCCAGTACACGCTGCCCTTGCCCTGCCATCTCTTCAATTCGAGCCAGCCAGTATTTTTTATCCAGCGCTGATTCGCCTGACAGATTTTTTTGTCGCGCACACATTTCCAGCACCCGCTCTGGCGCACCTTTGAGAAAAATAAACGCTTCACTGCGGTGACTGTGATGCAGTGTCGCCATGAAACGATGCTCGGACTCAAAGGGGATAAGATCGGTACGCGGGTACTGTCTGGTCTCAACGTCAATATCCAGCCCTGCCTTTGCACCGGCCACCAGCAATGCGCCTTCCATGGGGTCACCCTGCACCCGCCATTCGTCATCAGCGTGCTCCAGTGAGGCGTCATTGCACAACATTGCCGCACGCAGCGCTTCCAGTAACAGTGGTGGCTGTTGCTCGGGTAACACATCCCGGTTTTCCCCTGACGGATTGATTATTGAAAGAATTCCGTGAGGGTCGTAACCCGCACCACTCAAAGCAAACAGCTGATCGGCTGTGACAATGCTGCGTACCACCATTTCGTTACGGGTCAGGGTACCGGTTTTATCCGAGCAGATGACCGATACGGCTCCCAGAGTTTCAACGGCAGGCAGCCTGCGAATAATGGCGTTGCGCCGGGCCATACGCTGCACCCCCATCGCCAGCGTGATGGTCATAATGGCAGGCAACCCTTCAGGAATCGCCGCCACTGCCAGACTGACGGCAGCAAGAAACATATCGGCAGGTAAATAATCCCGCAACCACACACCGAAAAAGAAGGTAATAGCGGCAACCCCTAAAATAGCGGCCGTCAGCCAGCGACCAAACTGCGCCATTTGACGCAATAATGGCGTTGCCACTGAATCCACTTCCGATACCAGTGTGCTAATGTGGCCAATCTCAGTTTGCGCCCCCGTGGCCACCACCACAGCACGCCCCTGACCACGGGTCACCAGAGTACCGAAGTAGGCCATGCAACGTCGGTCACCGATAACCGTTTGCTGTGTCACAGCATCGACGCTCTTTTCCACCGCCAGCGATTCGCCCGTGAGCACTGACTCCTGAATCTGCAAGCCCTTGACACGAAACAGACGCAAATCTGCGGGCACTTTGTCGCCAGACTGCAACAAAACAACATCACCGGGCACCAGTTCTTCCGCCGGGATAATCGACTGCCGCCCATCCCGCAAGACCATGGCATTAAGCGAGAGCATTTGCCGAATGGCGCGCAAGGCATCCTCAGCCTTGCCTTCCTGCACAAAACCAATCAACGCATTAAGCACCACGACACCAAGAATCACACTGGCATCCAGCCAATGTTCCAGCAACGCAGTCACGAGACTCGCCACCATCAACACATAAATCAGCACATTGTGGAATTGACAGAAAAAACGCAGCAAGGGGTTACGTGTTTTTGCTTCTGCAAGCCGATTCGGCCCATATCTGGCCAGACGTTTTTCAGCCTCAGCTTTTGTTAACCCATCGACGCCCGTTTCGAGTAATGCAAAAACAGTGTTGACATCTTTAGCATGCCCGTTTTCTGAGGGTGATACAGCCACAGTCGGCTGAACATGGCGTTTGCCAAACAGGATACCCATACCATCACCGGCAAGTGCCACGCAATACCGTGGCCGTCAGCTCATTTTCGCAAACCTGTCCCTGTTCCAGCGCATGGACATTGGCAAGACTGGTCTGCGCAATATTTCGCAGCGCATCTTCGGTAAAATACCCCTGATGCCCAGTGATCAATACATTGGGAAACGTCACCAGTCGCTCAAACACATCATCCTGAATAATTTCATTGGACAGGTCTTCAAAAAACAGGTCGCCTTCCTGTTCATAAACATCCAGGCCCAGGTAGCCGATTTTTCCCGATTTCAGCCCCGGCACCAAAATTGCCGCATCAATCACGGCTCCCCGGCTGGTATTAATCAGCATCACGCCATCCTTCATTTGCGCCAGCGCAGCAGCATTAATCAGATAATGGGTATCGCAGTCCAGCGGGCAATGCAGACTGATAATGTCGGACTGCGCATAAAGTTCCGGCAGGCTCACATAGCGTGCCCCCAACTGTACGCACTCATTATTTTTCTGGGGATCGCAAGCCAACACACGGCAACCCATGCCGGACAAAATACGCACCACCACAGAACCAATCCGCCCGGTACCAATCACCCCTGCGGTCCGGCCATGCATATCAAAACCCAACAACCCCTCTAACGAAAAATTGCCCTCCCGTACACGATTATGGGCGCGGTGGATTTTACGATTGAGTGACAACATCAAACCCACCGTGTGTTCGGCCACGGCATAGGGAGAATAAGCAGGAACCCGCACCACTCTCACACCCAGTTTTTCTGCGGCAGGTAAATCCACATTGTTAAATCCGGCACAACGCAACACCACCAGCCGAATGTCCTGTCGCTGCAAAGCCGAAAGAACATCGTAATCAAGTGTATCGTTGACAAACACGCACACGGCATCAGCCGATAATGATTTCAGCGCTGTGTGTCGGGACAGAGGGTGCGTAAAATAAACCAGCTCAAAACCAAATTTCTCATTGGCCTCGTCAAAAAACGTTTGCTCGTAAGGCTTGCTACTAAAGAAGACGATTCTCATAGTCAGCCACCCGCGACATATCGTTGGAAACTTCACCGGGCCAGTCACCGCATTGGTGAATGCCTGCCCATACCTGGACTATAGCCGTAAATTCCGAGCTGACACAACCTGATTAATTGATACGATCCAGCCAAGGATAATCAGCTGAACCACTTCATTAATCGCACCTCACCAGCCACAAAATTCAATGCATTCTACAGGCCGTTCAACTGCAGAACCCAGGATAAACTTCATCCAGCAAAGCTGCCACAATCAAGCTTCACATATCCGGGTAGACATAAAACCATAACCGCACCTGTTCAAACTGAATCCTGGTGTCCAGAGTGTATGGCTGATTCGGATCGATAGGCTCTTCCACTTCGGTTTCTTAAGCGTCAATCGCGCAGTTCGCCACCACATTTTTCGGTTTTTTACCGCTGCTGGTTGGCAGATAGCCACACTGCCAAACTGACGAAACCCGGTTTTTTTCATCACAATTTATCCTCGGCAGAATTGACCCGGCTGGAGAGCCTGCGTTAACGTACCGCCCACCCGCAAAAAACGGAAACCACAGAGTTCAACAACATGGCTCAGAAGAAACAAAAAACACCCGATTTTGAAACAGCGCTGAAAGAACTTGAAACACTGGTAGAGCGTATGGAAAATGGCGAGTCTTCACTGGAGGATTCGTTAAAAGACTTCGAGCGCGGCATCGAACTCACCCGCAGCTGCCAGACTGCGCTGGCTGAGGCCGAACAAAAAGTAGAGATTCTGCTGAAAAAAGACGGTGAACCCGAAACATTTACCGCCCAGACTGAATAATGCCCGCAAAAACATTTAACCCATGAAAACCCTGGCCCCACCCTTTTGCTCTTTAACCCTGAGCTGATCCATGTCACTCACTCCCCTGCTCAAAACTTATCAGGCCCGCACTGAAAAGGCGCTGCAACACTGGCTGCCCACAGTCAATGTGAATCCTGCGTTACTGCATGAGGCCATGCGCTATTCCAGTCTCGACGGTGGTAAACGTATACGCCCTCTGTTGGTGTACCTCACTGGACAAATGCTCGGCATAGCTCCCTCCGTGCTGGATGGCCCGGCTTGCGCACTGGAACTGATTCATGTCTATTCACTGATCCACGATGACCTCCCAGCCATGGACAATGACGCACTGCGTCGTGGCAAGCCTACCTGTCACATCCAGTTCGACGAGGCCACCGCGATTCTCGCTGGTGATGCCCTGCAATCCCTGGCGTTTTACATCCTCGCCCACGACCCAGACATGGTGGACGAGCCTGCCCTGCGCCTGAAGATGGTGGAGACTCTGGCTCTGGCCAGTGGTTCACGAGGTATGGCAGGCGGGCAGGCCATGGACCTCGCTGCCGAAGGCCTGGGACAAACCATGAATCTCGCCGAACTGGAAAACATGCACATCCATAAAACCGGTGCGCTGATTCGCGCCAGCGCCCAGCTGGGCGCATTGAGCCAACCCAACATTGAACCCACACAACTGGAAAAACTTGACCACTTCGCCAAATGCATGGGACTGGCCTTCCAGATCCGTGACGATATCCTCGATATAGAAGGTGACACAGTAACCCTGGGCAAACCCCAGGGGTCTGACGAGGCCCGGCATAAAACCACCTATCCTGCCCTGCTGGGCATGACCGAGGCCAAACAGCGTGCAGATGAGTTACACCAGGAAGCCGTTGACAGCCTGTCGTATTGGGGCGAATCCGCCCAACCACTGCGCGATATCGCCGGGTACATCATTCACCGGCAAAGCTGATATAATCATTCCCCTTTTTAACCCTCGTAGGGTAATACCCACCATTGAGCACGCTTGGTACCTGGTACGGTGGGCAGTACCACCCTACGAAAAATTGCAGCATAGCCCATGCCCAAGACACGCGCCTTTCCGTTACTGGAAAGCATCAACAGCCCCGACGATGTCCGATCACTGGACACCGACCAGCTCAAAGGGCTGGTGGACGAATTACGCGCCTTCCTGATTCAGACCGTCGGCCAAACCGGAGGACATCTCTCCTCCGGTCTGGGTACTGTGGAACTCACTGTGGCTCTGCATTACGTGTTTAACACGCCGCAGGACAAGCTTGTGTGGGATGTCGGCCACCAGAGTTACCCGCACAAAATTCTTACCGGTCGCCGCGAGCAAATGCACAGTCTGCGCCAGCAGGGCGGTATTGCCGGTTTTCCCAAACGTAGCGAAAGCCCTTATGACACCTTCGGGGTGGGCCATTCCAGCACCTCCATCAGTGCAGCACTGGGCATGGCCATTGCCGCACAACAACAAACAGATGATGAAAATGAGACCGGCAAAAAAGTCGTTGCCATCATCGGGGATGGCGCAATGACAGCGGGCATGGCTTTCGAGGCACTGAATCACGCCGGCTCACTGGACGCTAATCTGCTGGTGATTCTCAACGACAACGACATGTCCATTTCCCCCAACGTGGGTGGCCTGTCCAATTATCTGGCGCGCATCCTCTCCGGCAAGCTTTATCTCGCTGCCCGCGAAGGCTCAAAAAAGGTGCTGAGCCAGATTCCCAACATGTGGGAGCTGGCCCAGCGTGTGGAAGAACATGCCAAAGGTATGGTGATCCCCGGCACCTTGTTTGAGGAACTGGGTTTCAACTACATCGGTCCTATTGATGGCCATGACATGGATTCCCTGATCAAGACTCTGGGCAATCTGAGCACGCTGAAAGGCCCGCAGTTTCTGCATATCGTCACCAAAAAAGGCAAGGGTTTTGAGCCTGCGGAAGAAGACCCCTGCGCCTACCACGGCGTGGGCAGTTACGACCCGGATACCGGTGAAGCCCTTCCTGCAAGTCATAAAAAAGCCAGCCTCACCTACACACAGGTGTTTGGTGACTGGCTGTGCGATCAGGCCGCACAGGATAAAAAACTCATGGGCATCACCCCTGCCATGCGCGAAGGCTCCGGTATGGTGGCTTTTTCCGAACAATTTCCGAATCAATACCTGGATGTGGGCATTGCCGAACAGCATGCAGTGACACTGGCTGCGGGCATGGCCTGCGATGGCCTCAAACCGGTGGTGGCCATCTATTCCACCTTCCTGCAACGCGCTTATGATCAGCTGATCCATGACGTTGCCATCCAGAATCTGCCCGTCATGTTCGCCATCGACCGTGCCGGACTGGTGGGTGCTGACGGGCCCACGCATGCAGGCAGCTTCGACCTCAGTTACCTGCGCTGCATACCCAACATGGTGGTGATGGCTCCGGCGGACGAAACTGAATGTCGCCAGATGCTCAACACCGGTTACCAGCACAACGGCCCCAGCGCCGTGCGGTATCCGCGCGGCTTCGGCCCTGGCACGCAACCCGCGCAAGACTTTGAAACGCTGCCACTGGGCAAGGCTGAAGTACGACGCCGTGGTACCCATGTTGCCATTCTCGCCTTCGGCAGCAGGGTGACGCCAGCCATCACAGCCGGTGAAATACTCAACGCCACGGTAGTCAACATGCGCTTTGTCAAACCACTGGACGAAGACCTGATACTGGAAATAGCCGAACAACATCAATTGATCGTCACTGTGGAAGAAAATGCCGTGACGGGTGGCGCAGGTAGCGGTATTAACGAATGCCTTGCTGCACACGGCGTTACCATAGCCATACATAACCTGGGATTGCCGGATTATTTTGTCGAGCACGGTGAACACAGTGCATTACTTGCCCAATGCGGCCTGGATGCCATTGGCATCGAAAACACCATCAACACATTACTGGCACAACCTGACACGCAAGCCCGTATTGCTAAATAACGCTCAATACCTTAGTATTTTAATCAACTTATAGCCCCTGCTATTTACCAACTGTCCCCATAATTCCCATGCCAGCGAAGTACACCCTTAAAGTTGTCAGCGATTTTGCCTCTGCCCACACCCTGCGTGACTACCCTGGTGCCTGTTCACGTATGCACGGACATAACTGGAAAGTCGAGGCTGAAGTCGAGGCCAGCCAGCTGAACAACGTGGGCATGGCTATTGATTTCAAGGCAATACGCCAGCAGGTTCGCGAATTGACCGACCTGCTCGACCATCGCTATCTCAACGAAATCAAGCCTTTTGACACCATCAACCCCACCGCAGAAAACATCGCTGCATTTATTTTCAGTGGCTTGTCAGAAACACTTAACAACGAGCATATCCGCGTCAAGGCTATCACCTTGTGGGAAACCGAGCGTGCCTGTGTACGTTTTACCGATAATTAACAAGCTGAAGACTCAAACCACAAAAGAGGAAAGCTCGTGACCGATTCCACCATTGCTGACGTACAAAATTCGGAAGATACCCGACACCTGCCTATCAACAAGGTGGGTATCAAGGATATCCGTCACCCGGTACGCATTCGTGACCGCTCCGGCGGCGAACAACACACTATTGCCAATTTCAATATGTATGTGAACCTGCCGCATAATTTCAAAGGCACTCATATGTCGCGCTTTGTGGAAATACTCAACCAGCACGAACGCGAGATTTCAGTCGAGTCTTTCGAAGATATGCTGGCAGAAATGACCGAACGACTGGAAGCCGAATCCGGCCACATCGAAATGAGCTTCCCCTACTTCGTCAACAAAACGGCACCGGTATCCGGCGTGCAAAGCCTGCTGGATTACGATGTGACTTTTTTGGGCTCCAGTAGCGGCAGTCAGCATGAGACAACACTCAAAGTTGTGGTGCCCGTCACCAGTCTGTGCCCCTGCTCAAAGAAAATTTCTGATCGCGGTGCGCACAATCAACGTTCACACGTTACAGTCACCATCAAGACTCGCGAATTTGTCTGGATTGAAGACATTATTGACGCCGTGGAATCCATTGCCTCCTGTGAACTGTACGGTCTGTTAAAACGCCCGGACGAAAAATACGTCACCGAGCGTGCCTACGACAACCCGAAATTTGTGGAAGACATGGTGCGCGATATTGCAGCCTACATAAACCAGGACTCACGCATTACCGCCTACGTAGTGGAATCAGAAAACTTCGAGTCCATTCATAATCATTCAGCCTATGCGCTCATCGAAAAAAACATGACGACATAATTTTAGCCTTATGATATCTACACCCGTGGCGATTGACATTTAGGTTTTATTGTACGCCACACACTCCCAACGAGATATACAATATCTCACCCTGCTCCTTTACCCTAGCTCCCATAGTCCTCCGTGGGAGTCCATTGTTTTGGCTTTGCACTCAATTTTATATGCACCATTGGACAACATGGAAGATATGCCCCAAACCTAACACGATCACAACACAGCATGGGAGCAAGAGTGATGAAAAGAACGATATCTATTCAAGGAAAGGCATTGATATTGACATTGGCTCTGTCGGCGACAACCAGCGCAATCGCTGACAATGTTGAACAACGCACTCAGGCAGCAATGGAAGTGGCACAATCTTTCATGATGCAGCTGGGCAAGACCATGAAAGGCGCGATGCAGAAAGACGGTCCTGTTGCTGCCATCAATGTCTGCTCAGAACAAGCGCCAAAGATGACAGCAGATATCTCCCGAAACCAGGGCTGGAAAGTGACCCGCGTCAGCACCCGTGTGCGTAACCCCATGATTGGTATGCCTGATATATGGGAACAAAAAGTACTGGCGCAATTTCAGGCCCGCCTCGACCAGGGGGAATCACTCAAGACAATGAGTTTCTCCGAGATGGTGACCGAGCCCAATGGTCGTTATTTCCGTTTTGCCAAAGCCATTGGCGTCAAACCTCAATGTTTAACCTGTCATGGCAGTAAAAACGATATCCCCAGCGCTGTAAAGCAAAAACTGCAACAGCAATACCCCTTCGATAGAGCCACAGATTATCGGACAGGTGACTTACGGGGCGCAGTCAGCATAAAACAGCCTCTGCCCAGCATGTAGCGAATATGGAAACTCCCACAAAGGATTGTTGGCAACGAACATCTTCACCGCACTGGCACTCAAACGGCTATTGATTTTGAGCTTGTGGGTCGCCTTTTTTGATAAACCGCAGGGTAACCTGTGAACGTTGAAAACCAGGGAACATAACATTAAAAGGAGTTTATATGGCACACATTGTTATCATGGGTGCAGGCACGGGAGGGATGCCCGCAGCCTACGAATTAAGAGAGGCACTGGACAAAGAGCATACCATTACAATGGTCAATGCCAGGGAATATTTTCAGTTTGTTCCATCCAACCCCTGGATTGGAGTCGGCTGGCGTAAACGTGCCGATATTACCTTTCCCATTCGTCCTTACCTGGAACGTAAAAACATAAAATTCATCGTCAGCCCGGTGAGCAAAATTAACGCCGAAAACAACGTACTTGAATTAGCTAACGGTGACCGGGTGGAATACAACTACCTGCTTATCACCACCGGCCCAAAACTGGCGTTTGAAGAAATTGAAGGAATAGGCCCGGTTGATGGCTTTACCCAGTCAATATGTACCGTCGATCACGCTGAAACTGCTTACGATGCCTACCAGAAACTGGTGGAAAACCCTGGCCCGGTTGTTGTTGGTGCGGTGCAAGGAGCCAGTTGTTTTGGGCCCGCCTATGAATACGCATTTATCCTGGATGCCGATATGCGCAAGCGGAAAGTCCGTGATCAAATCCCGATGACTTACATTACCAGTGAACCCTACATCGGTCACCTGGGGCTCGGCGGCGTGGGAGACTCCAAGGGCATGATGGAATCAGAGTTACGTAATCGCCACATCAAATGGATCACCAATGCAAAAGTGACCAAAGTGGAAGAAAACAAAATGTATGTTGCAGAACATAATATGGAAGGCAAAATCATCAAAGAACATGAAGTGGCGTTTAATTATTCAATGATGTTACCAGCCTTCAAAGGGGTGGATGCTGTAGCCAATGTGGAAGGGCTTTGCAATCCCCGGGGCTTTGTTATTGTGGATGATCATCAACGCAGCCCTAAATACAAAAACATCTACTCCGCTGGCGTCTGTATTGCCATCCCCCCTGTGGAAGTCACTCCCGTGCCAACAGGCACGCCCAAAACCGGCTATATGATCGAATCAATGGTGACAGCTATCGTACATAACATTGAGGAGGAGCTGCAAGGAAAAGCGCCTTCTCATGAAGGAACATGGAATGCAATCTGTCTTGCCGATATGGGAGACACAGGCGCGGCCTTCGTCGCATTGCCGCAAATTCCACCACGCAATGTTAATTGGTTTAAAAAGGGTAAATGGGTGCATGTTGCCAAGGTGGCATTTGAAAAATACTTCATGCGTAAAATGAAAAAGGGAACATCAGAGCCCATTTACGAAAAATATGTGCTAAAAGCTTTAGGCATTAACCGTCTTAAAGACAGCGATCAATAATTGTCTTCTTTGTCTTACTCTTACCGGGGTTCAGAGCGTGAACCCCGGTTTTTTTCACTGACAATGACGCGCCGAACCACCCCCGAATAAATACGATATCAGAACTTTTTCTTCAGGCGCATAATATTGCCATCACGCTGAATTTCCAATTGCCCCAGAAATGACATTCCTAACAGAACCTGTATCGGATAATTACCATCAATCACCACTCCCTTCACATTATGCTGAGTGATCCCTCCAACAGTAACCTTATCCAGTATTACCCGATACGCTTCGCTCACCCCCGATGCCGTACCCACAAAAGTCGGCTCACCAGTCACCCGAAAATCAATGGCCAGACGTTTGGCATGCTGTGCGCTCATGGCAACCGAGGTTGCTCCTGTATCCACTAAAAATGAAACCGGCAAACCATTGATGCTACCTGCCGTGGAATACATACCCGTGTTATTTTTGGCAATAGTCACCTCAATACTCTCACGCGCTTTGTACTGGCCTGTCACGGAATAACTGTCACCCAGGCGCAGACGACGGCGTTTGCCATCGATATCCACGTCCACCTGTTCTTCTTCGATACGCAACACACGCACGCCCTGTTTTGCAGCATCCTTGATCGACATCATTTGCCGCTGGCCATCCACCAGCAATAATGCCTTGCTGCCAAGAATGCCCTGCAACACAATCTGCCGCGCAGGCTTGCGTTCATCCTGCAACTCCGCCACACACACATCGGCAAAGGCTGATAAAATCAGCAACAACCACATACTCACCATCCAAATAACCCGCGCAGGCCGTTTATTTATCATGAACCTAAATTCCGCAGTTGACCGTTTAGAGGGTGTACTAACACATTGACAAACATTATATTTTGAGTTTTTGTTGGGCTTACTTGCCAGATGAGCCACTATGGCCGGTATAGCACGTTGCCTGTGAAGACCCCGGTTATTTTGCCACCCTGCTGGAAAACTATAACATTCCTTTTGAACGGGTGCGCAGTGATGCCGGAGAAATGTACCCGACACACATCGATGATGTCAGCGCTTTGGTTTTCATGGGTGACCCCATGAGTGAGTGTTAATGACGATATTGAATGAATTCCGCAATTGAAATGACCGGCGCCATGGCGCGGGAATGGACAACACGCGATGAAAATGAACTCATAGCCCTGCACCGGGCGTACAAGACCAAAACGAAATAATGGAAAACCTGAAAGAACACACCAAACAACTGCACGATGCAGCAGAAGTGCTCTACCGGCGCTGGCTGCAACCGTTAATGATTAACAACTAAACTGGCGATCAGGATTCACCCGAGGGATTTCTGCTGGATGTCAGCCCCGCAGAATCAACCGGCATAACGTGCGCCGTTGCTTCGCTGCCTGAGGTTTTCTTTACAGCCTGGGTTGACATGGTAATCACCACACCAAATATTACAACCAGCATCAATACCGTCATCGGATCCAGTTTGGATAAAAACTTCATTTTTGCCCCCTGTTACATTATTCCGGGCGGGTAACTCGTGAACTCGGCCCCCTGCCACAATATGTATGTCGTCTACACAACCGCACACACCCGTGACTGGATACACACTGCTTTTGTGAAACACATCACACATTCGTTTAGAATTATCGGAAAATGGTACGATTTCTTTAAATATTTCAGGCAGATGCCAATATAAACCCACGCGAAACCTCCAACCAGACGGTGGACTGCCAGCTTAACTCTACCACCAACAAGGGATTATTCCGGTGATGAAAGTGTATTTCGCAATATGCCATCAATGCATTTTTATCCATCAACGCCTCTTCTGTCTGCCCATGATACACGGGTGACAACCAGCGGGATTTGGGCAGAATCACCCAGCGCACATCCGCAGCGGTGGAGAGCATGGATATTTTTTCCCGGTATAGCCACCATCCTTTGGGGTGATTGGCGGAAAGCATACAGGGTGCCAGATCAACAGCATCAGTCTGCTCACTCACTCCGGCTTCGTCAAATGGATAAAACAAATAGCCTTTGATAAAGGCCGCAGGCTGGACCAGGTCAGCCTCCCTATGCGTTAAACACGCTTGCGCCTCAGGCAAGCCTGCCAGCTTAAGTTGATGCTGAAACAAACGATCCAGTTTTATATCAAGGCGATCCCGGTCAGCCGGCCCCACCCAGCGTGATTTACCTTCATCGTCTTTTTTTTGTAAATAAAATTTTACCGCAACCTCCCAATGTTGCAGAGGTTTTCCATTATCCACCCGAAACAAAAAGTCAAATTCCCCCAGGGTACGCTTGCCCCCCGTTTCCTGCGATTGAAAAACAGGAACGTTATGTTGTAGTTGCTGCACACATAAAATGACTTTCAGCCAATAATGTAAAAGATGCTCAAAATAAATGCCCAGGCGATGGCTTTTGCATTTCGATAACGCATCCAACAAAGGCACAGGGTTTTCATCCAACTCATGTAGATAATTTTCATGCGCCGTATAAATGCAGCGGCACCAGTCATCCGTCACCAGCACCTGTCCCTCTGGAGCCTTTTGTAATAAACCAGGGGAAGCCATCACCCAGGCAAGATCACGTACCACTGGATGCCGGTAAGGGAACACCATAGCACCAGTATTTTTTGCATTCATACCACTGGCCGTTTAATCGCCAACATTAAATCCCTCACATTGGTACCTGTGGGCCCGGTAATAATCAAATCACCACTGGCTTGCAAAAAAATACCCGCATTTGCGCCAGCTAACGTCTGCTGCACATCAAACCCGGCCTGTGTTCCGCGCTGTAAAGTATACCCATCCACCAAAGCACCCGTAGCTTGTGTCGGTCCGTCACTGCCGTCTGTGCCTGCGGCCAAAAAATAATGTGTCTCCATACCTGCTAACTCTACCGCTGCCGCTAATGCCAATTGTTGATTGCGCCCACCCTGCCCGGGGTTATCCGGCAAACGCACGGTGGTTTCTCCACCCCAGATATGCAATCCACATTCGCTATCGCACAACGCGCGAGCCAACTGCTGCCCCGCAAGCTGTGCATCACACGTTACCAGTTCCTCATGTAAATAAACGTCATACCCTAAAGCCATCGCCATTTTTTTTGCGGCCTGCATAGCGTCTTCAAGTTTTGCAACAATACGAATATCAATCATATTAAAACAAACATCATCCAATGAAGGTGCAGGCGGTGCCTTGGGCAACGCTGTAATCCATTCCGGCATATTTTCAGATTGTGGCTCATCAATAATATCCGGACTCAAAAAACCTGAGCCAATCACCTGTGGTGAATTATCTTGCACATCAGAAATCATCAGACAGTTTACATGATGCCCTGTAAACCATTTCGCCAAACGCCCTCCCTTGATACATGACAGCGATTTGCGCACACGATTCATTTCCGAGATACTCCAGCCACTACCCAGCAACCAACGGTTTACTTCCTGCAACTCCTCCAGATGCAACTTATCCGGCAATACCTCTACCAGCGAAGAAGCACCGCCGGAAATCAAAAATATAAAATCCTGTTTGACTGGCCACACCGCTATAAACTCCAACAGTACCCGGCCTGCATACAAACTGCGTTTATCCGGTACAGGGTGTGCCGATTCCAGACATTGAATATTTTTCATACCTTGCAGTCTTTTGTCACAATAACCTTCCTTGGTAATCAACAATCCTCCATCAAACATATCGCCCAGAGCCGCTATTGCACCCAGCATCATACTCGACGCCGCTTTACCAATGGCAATCACGATAACCGGTCTGCCCGGATCATAACCCGCTAATGCCTGTCGCGTGCATACATCCCCCCGCACAACCGCCAATGCCGCGCGATAAATTTGTAAAAGATGCTGACGGGGTAAACTCATACTTTGTCCTGCTTCATTTTTATCGTTTACCTTGCTGAACATAGAGAGGATGCGTATCCTCTCTAATTGCACAAACAGAAAAATCAACAAGGATGATTCTTGCCATGCTCTGCGAAAAATGTGGCTTCAAAAACCCGGGAAATATGCGCTTTTGTGGCCAATGTGCCACACCATTGAATATCCCTTGCCCCAACTGTAACTTTAACAACCCATTTGATTTTGAGTTCTGTGGACAATGTGCCACTCGTTTGAGCAAAACGCAAAATACGGGAAGCCGTTCCACTGCACCACCCTCTGCACGTACACAGCAAAATGCAGAACGCCGCCAACTCACTGTACTGTTTTGTGACATCGTTGGTTCCTCTGCACTTTCCGAACGTATTGACCCGGAAGAATTGCGCGATATCATGCGCGACTACCGTGATACCTGCAATAAAATTGTCAGCAGCTATGGCGGTTATGTCGCGCAATATCTTGGCGATGGCATACTGGTTTATTTTGGTTATCCTCAGGCACATGAAGATGACGCACAACGTGCAACTTTTGCTGCATTGGAAATTATTAAACGTATCCCGAAGCATATTTACCCTATACAACACAGCGATAATGTTCAACTTGCCGTGCGCGTGGGCATTCATACCGGCCTGGTAGTGGTCGGTGAAATTGGTGGGGGTGATAAACGTTCGATGGCTCTGGGTGAAACACCGAACATTGCCGCACGGGTTCAAGGCTGCGCCAGTGAAAATACCGTAGTAATCAGCGGCTGCACACACCAGCTATTGAATCGCCGCTTTGAGTGTCAAACACTGGGGATTCATACACTGAAGGGGTTTTCACAATCTTTTACACTTTTTCAAGTACAGCAGGCTCACGGCAATAAAAACCGATTTACGGAAACTGAACATCCTTCCCGCACCATGCTGGTCGGACGAGACCAGATAAGCAATTTGTTAACAGAAAGACTCGATCAGGCACGTAAAGGCGTCGGCCAGGTTATTTTACTCAGCAGTGAACCTGGACTGGGAAAAACATGCATGGTACGGATGGTTTGCAAAAAAGTCGAAAAAGAACATTGTCTTTTTCTGGATTGTTATGGTGACTTTTACTACAAAAACAGTTTTCTTTATCCTGTTATGGACATGGTGCGTCGCATTATCGGCCTGACTGAAGGCGATAGCCCACAAAAACAGATTTCACGTATCGAAAAAACAATTGCCGCCCTGGACATGGAAACCAAAATCGTCACCCCTGTTCTGGCTGAGCTGTTATCCATTCCATTCGCTGAAAAAACGATTACCGATGCTACTGAAACAAACTCCACGCCACAACAAAAAAAGCAGCATACTTTCGATGTTCTTATCCAGATGTTACAAGCTGTCACGCAACAACGCTTTGTTTTATTCATTGTGGAGGATTTACAATGGATAGACCCTTCCAGTATAGAATTACTGTCACTACTTATCGGGCAGCCCAGGCTGACTAATATTTTTGCCCTTTTTACCTTCCGCAGTGACTTTTCCCCTCCGTGGGAAAATCGTGCGAACGTGACAAATATTACACTCAATCGTCTCACTCAAAAACAATCCGGCAGCATGATCAGGCAACTGTGCCGGGGAAAGACCCTGCCCACAGAAGTATTTGTTGAAATTATTAATAAAACAGATGGCATTCCACTTTTTGTCGAAGAGCTTACCAATGCCGTTCTTCGGTCTTCATTGTTAGTAGAAAAAGAAGAGCATTTTGAACTCAACCACAACATGTCTCAATTGGAAATCCCCAGCACACTACAGGATTCACTTATGTCACGCCTGGATAACCTGGGTGATGATAAAGAACTGGCACAACTCAGTGCCACACTGGGACGTGAATTTACCTATGAATTATTACATGCAGCCACTCTGCAAAGTGATCTCAGCCTGCGCTCCAGCATGAACCGGCTCATTGATGCTGAATTATTTATCCAGAGCGGGAAACCGCCGAAAGCGCATTATCGTTTTCAGCATGCTCTGGTGAGAGAAGCCGCTTATCACTCGCTATTAAAGCGCACACGTCAAAAATACCACCAGCGCATTTCTATACTTATCAAAGAAAAGTTCCCACAGCTTGTTGCCGATAACCCGGAAATTATTGCCCATCACTGCACAGAGGCTGGCAACAACGAAGATGCTTTGCATTACTGGTTATCCGCAGGAAATTCTGCCATTCAACATTCAGCGAATGTTGAAGCCATTGAACACCTTAACAACGGCCTTGCCTTGATTAAAAAAATGCCTGAGTCGCCCCAGCTGGGCATGCATGAACTTGCGTTACAAACCACACTGGGGCTGGCTACCATGATGAGCAAAGGTTATGCCGCACCCGAAGTGGAAAAAGCTTATGCCCGGGCCTACAGCCTGTGCCGGAATATAACAGACATCAATACCGTATTCCCTGTGTTATGTGGTCTGTGGGAATTTTACATTGTGCGTGCAGAGCTGGAAAAAGCCTATAAACTTGCAAATGAAATACAACAGCATGCAGTACAATCCAATATTCCGGAGTTTTTGCTGGAAGCAAAACGTGCGCTTGGCACCACATTGTTCTGGAAAGGAAATTTTTCCGAAGCGCTACAGAACCTTGAGCTTCACATTAAGCCCCAAGCCGGACAAACTCACCCGCAAGTAATGCTGGCTGCCTACTGTCAAGATGCACAGGTAGCCTCCCTTGCCAATGCTGCATGTGTTTTATGGTTACTTGGAAAAACCGATCAGGCATTAACACGCGGTCAGGCTGCACTGAGTCTGGCCAAACATCTTGCGCATCCATTCAGTCAGGCTTACGCTTTACATTTTATGGGCACACTGTCCCAACTCTGTGGCGACCACAACGCCACCTACCATTACGCGGATGCACAAATCACACTGAGCGAGACTTATGGTTTTTCGTTTTGGGCAGCCACTGGCCATATGTTAAAAGCGTGGTCTGAATCGACAAAACAACCCGCCGAAATCATTTGTAAACGCTTCCAGCAGGCACTGCATAATTATGAAAAATCCGGCAACCGACTCGCCCGCTCTTATTTTCAAGCCATCCTGGCGGAACTTTTGCATAATGCAGGAGAAACCGACAAAGCCCGACAAACTATCGAATCGGCACTACGGGAAACCACCTTTACCGGCGAGGGGTTTTTTACCGCAGAATTGCTGCGCATCAAAAGCAATTTTGCTATTGCAAACGACACAGGTGCCTACCATCTTGCGGAACAATACCTGAATGAGTCCTTGATTATTGCCAGACAACAAAATGCCCGCGCCCTCGTGTTACGCACAGAAACCAGCCTTGCCAAACTTCAAAAAAACTACGGCGACCCGCAAAAAACACTTTAACCTACTGATATACAATAAAAATATTTTTCATGCCAGATGTGACCATATACAGCTGGTCATACCACCTTCTTCCGCACCCGCAATACCCAATCATTTTCATACTGCATTCAATCACAAAATTTTAAAGCACTTCTTGCGCTGGTCGATATGCAGTGACAAGCGGTGCATTGTTTTCAATGTCGTACAAGCTCGATAAATCAACCATATAAAACACGCTATCCCAGGATATAAAGGTGAAAAAAGATGTATAACTATCGGGAAAAATATACATGTCTTATTTTCACTTATCTACGAATTAAACCGTGTATGTTTTATTTTGGTTTCTTTTTTCTGTCACCTGGTATTGTCTTTTCTTCTGCCAACCTGACACTCGCACCAACGATAGAACAACAAACAAGTATTCGCTCTTTCCATGAAACAACAGAATTGGCTGAGATTATCTGGACTGATCTGACCACCCATTTCATTTCATACTATGAGAGCGGCGATTATAATAATGCGCATCTTGTTGCACAACGTGCCTATAATATCGCCAACAAAAACTTCACCCCGAATAATGTTAATACTGCTGATGCATTATTAAAGCTCGGCATCATCAAACAAACATTAGGAAGTCTGGATGAGGCAGAAGACCTCTTATTGAAAGCGTTGCTTATTCTTGAAAAAAATCTCGGCCTGAACCACCCCGACCTTGCCGTTATCATGACAAATCTTGGCAATGTTTATTTTGACTCAAAACATTACAAACTGTCCGAAAAATATCATCAACAGGCACTGAAAATTCGTAAAAATGCCTTTAGTAAAGATGACCCTGCAATTGCGCAATCAATTTATAATTTGGCTGTGCTCTATGAAAGCCAGCATCAATATGAACAAGCAGAGATTTTTTACCAGCAGGCAATCAGCTCATGGTCAGCAAGTATGGGGGCCACACACCCTTATGTCAGTAACGCACTTGATAATTTGAGCAATGTTTATAATAAACAAGGAAAACATAAAAAAGCCACAGGCATCCTGCAACGCATGCTTGTTCTCAAAAAAACTATTTTTGGTAGCCAGCATGAAGAAGTTGCGCAGACACTCATTAATCTGGGCCTAAACTATCTCGAACAAGGCGCGTACAACCCTGCCAGCCATGCCTACGAGGAGGCGCTGGATATTGCACAACATGTACTGGGGTCATCAGACCCGCAACTTGCATTATTGATGTATACCCTGGCCAATATTTATCACACCCAGGCCCGTATTGAAGGGAAAAATCACACATCTTTCGAGGTCAGTACAATACCGGCTAATAACGCTTCCATTCCAATGAACACGGCACAACGACAAACGGCTCTTTTCGCACAAGCCTTGCCACTTTATGAAAAAGCCGCCGAAATACTCGATGCTGGTGAAAATGAAACGCAACCCGTATTGGATATCGTTTTGACTGAACTTGCCATGCTATATAAAGAAATTGGCAATATCGATATGGCACAGGCAATTGAGTCGCGCATCGCTGCGCACTAAAATCAGCTCAGACCACGCTCCAGATCAGCCTGAATATCCACAATGTCTTCCAGCCCTACCGCAACACGCACCAAACCATCGCTAATACCCGCTTCAGCACGCCGCTCAGCATCGACACGGCCATGTGTTGTGGTAGCCGGATGAGTAATTGTACTTTTGGTATCACCCAGGTTTGCAGTAATCGATATTAAACGGGTGTTGTCAATAACCCGCCATGCCGCTTTTTGACCACCTTTCACTTCAAAAGATAATACACCGCCAAAATCATTTTGCTGTCGTGCAGCCAGTTCATGCTGAGGATGTGATGATAAACCGGGATAATTCACCCGGGCGACAGCAGGCTGTTGTGCCAGCCATTCTGCCAACATTTGTGCATTACGACTGTGTGCTTCCATGCGAATGCGTAATGTTTCCAATCCTTTTAAAAATACCCAGGCGTTAAATGGGCTCATGCAGGTACCCCCCGTACGCACCACACCGGCGACATCCCCGCCGACACATTCTTCAGTGCCGACAATAGCGCCACCGATACAACGCCCCTGACCGTCCAGATATTTGGTGGCCGAATGGATAATAATATCTGCGCCTAACGTCAATGGTTTTTGTAGCGCGGGCGTGCAAAAACAATTGTCCACCACTAATTGGCAGTTATAAGCATGGGCTAAATCTGCCAGCGCCTGAATATCTGCAATTTCTGTGACCGGATTTGACGGGGTTTCCAAAAACAGGAATTTGGTTTCAGGACGTATTGCCGTTTCCCATGCCGATAAGTCGGTTAATGGTACATAGGAGGTTTCCACACCAAACCGTGTCAGAATGTTATTAAACAACACCACCGTGGAACCAAAAATAGCGCGTGATGAAACAATATGATCTCCCGCTTTCAACAGACCCAAACAGGTTGTCAGAATGGCTCCCATACCGGATGCCGTGGCAACACAACGTTCCCCGCCCTCCAATGCAGCCAGACGCTTCTCAAAGGTACGCACGGTAGGGTTGGTAAAACGCGAATAGATATTGCCCGGCTCATCACCTGAAAACCGTGCTGCGGCCTGAGCGGCATTGTTGTATACATAACTGGAAGTGGTGAAAATGGCCTCGCCCTGCTCACCTTCGTTAGTGCGGTCATGCCCGCCCCGTACCGCCAGTGTATCGAATCCGTATTGTTCTTCATTATCGTGTGACATTATTTGCCTCGCATTTTCTTTCATATTTTTCAATCGGGCATTTTGCCACCAATTTTTGGACACAAAAAAACCCGCTCAGCCAATGCCAAAGCAGGTTATTGCAACACCACCTCGCTTTAGCCGTATTTATTTCGCGCCCGCAAGCTGATCTCAAATCGGCGCGTTAGAATGCAGACTAGTAAAACCAGCCAACTCCGTCAAGCTTTTCTCTTTGTCCTTTCTTCTGCCCTTAAACCTGAATCAAGCCGTATTGTGTAACTCAATCACCGCATTATCGTCATCGTCTGTGTTTTCGCGCGCACCATCGCTGCGCTTACCTTCGATAAAATCCAGGTAGTCCTGAGTCACATCACCCGTGACATATTCACCATCAAACACAGAGGTATCAAAATTCTCTACCTCCGGGTTGCCATGGCGAGAGGCTTCGACCAGATCATCCAGGTCCTGATAGACCAGCCAGTCTGCACCAATCGCCTCGGCAATCTGTTTGTCATCCCTGCCATGTCCCACCAGTTCATTCACCGATGGCATATCAATACCGTACACATTGGGGAAACGTACCGGAGGTGCCGCCGAGGCGAAATACACTTTATTGGCCCCGGCCTCCCGGGCCATTTGAATAATTTGTTTTGAGGTGGTGCCTCGCACAATGGAATCGTCCACCAGCAGCACGTTTTTCCCCTTAAACTCCAGATCGATGGCATTGAGTTTTTGGCGCACGGATTTTTTGCGTTGTTTTTGCCCCGGCATAATAAACGTGCGGCCAATGTAGCGGTTTTTAATAAACCCTTCGCGATACACCGTGCCCAGCTGATAAGACAGCTGCAACGCGGAGGTACGACTCGTATCGGGAATCGGAATCACCACATCGATATCGTGCTGTGGATAGACCCGTAAAATTTTCTTCGCCAATGCCTCACCCATGCGTAAACGTGCCTTGTAAACAGAAATACCATCAATGATGGAATCCGGCCGCGCAAAATACACATGCTCAAAAATACAGGGGCTGGCTTCTGGTTTTTTCGCGCACTGCTGCGTGCTGAACCCGCCATTCACATCAATAAACACCGCTTCACCCGGGGCAATATCACGCATCAGATCAAAACCCAGCGAATCCACAGCAACACTTTCCGAGGCAATCACGTATTCATCACCACGCGGTGTTTCGCGCTTGCCGAACACTACGGGGCGAATCCCATGCGGATCACGAAAACCCACAATGCCGTAACCGGTAATCATTGCCACCACGGCGTACGCACCTTTGCAGCGACGATGCACAGCAGCCACCGCTTCAAAAATATCATTGGCATCCAGGGTTAGCTTGCCCTCGTGTTGCAGTTCATGCGCAAACACGTTGAGCAACACTTCGGAATCAGAATCGGTGTTAATATGCCTGCGATCAGCACGGAACAAATCACGCTTCAGCTCAGCAGCATTGGTAAGATTACCGTTATGCGCCAATGAAATACCAAACGGTGAATTAACATAAAACGGTTGTGCCTCGGCTGAGGAAAAACAACCCGCCGTAGGATAACGCACATGGCCAATCCCCATGTTGCCCTGTAGGCCTCGCATATGCCGTGTACGGAACACATCGCGCACCAGGCCGTTATCCTTGCGCAGATACAAACGCTGCTTGTCACAAGTGACAATACCCGCAGCATCCTGTCCCCGATGCTGTAAAACGGTTAATCCATCATATAAATCCTGATTAACATTTTCCGTTCCAACGATGCCAATTATGCCGCACATGCAAAATACCTCATCAAAACCTTCATTATTTATTTGATCGCTATCCTGTACGCCAGGGTTGATCAACGATAGCACCATTCATTAATTCCGGTGCTATGGTGTGCCATAACCACAACGCCAATTTGTGAAACACATCAATCAGTACCGACTCCTGCCACCAGGGGTCTTGGGATATTTCCGTCATACCTGCCAAAAACACCAGTACGGCCACCACCACCACACCACGCGCAAGACCAAAAATCATGCCGATCATGCGATCCGTACCGGTCAGCCCCGTCTTTGTCACCAGTGAACTGGCAAGATGATTAACCAGCGCAGCAATGACCAGTGTCACCACAAACAAGATGGTAAATGACACCACCAGGCGCACAGAGGGAACGGAAATACCGGTCAACAATAAATCAGCAAAGTCTCTAAAAAAAATTAATGCAATAAAAAAAGCGGCCAGCCAACCCAGCAATGACAGCGCCTCCCGCACAAAACCCCGCACCAGGCTGAGCAACGCGGAAATAGCAATGACACCGGGAATAACTATATCGACCCAAATCATAATTGCATCAAACTCCTCAGGGGTAAGCCTGCACCAGCCCTTTCAAACCAGCCTCTTTAATCAGACGCTGGCGCAATTTGTCTGCCGCAGCCTTGTTGAGTTCCGGCCCCACACGCACCCGATACACACGGCCAGATGCGCCCCTGATTGATTCCACAAAACTGGCATACCCCTGCTTGCGCAACTTGTCGCGCAACGCCCGGGCATTGTTGCGCGCAGAAAAACTCCCCACTTGTACCACCCAGCCGCTGAGCTTCCCGGGCTTGGCCGGTGCAACCTTGGCAGGAACAGCCTTTGCAGCAGGCGGAGAAACTGGTTTTGCCGGTGCTTTCTCGACGACTTTTGCCGGCGGCTTTGTTGAAGATTGATCCGCTACCTTTTTCTCCGGGGCAGATTTGCCAGACACAGCGGGAGATTCATCTCCTTCATCGCCCAAAGGTACCACGGGGGCAGCCGCTACCGGCGGTGCTTTGGGGGCAGCAGGTACCGGCGGGAAACGAAAATCCGGTTCAGCAGGAATATTACTGCCGTCGATACTACCGCCGAGATTGCCCTCGCCCGACAACAGCATGGGGATAAAAATCACCGCCAGCGCCACCAGCACCACTGCGCCTACTAATCGCTGTTTGAGTTGAATATTCACAAAATGCCTCTGTGCCCAATAAAATGTGAATTGAGCGCTTGGTTCACACTAAGGCGTGATTATACTGCTTCGTCCAGCACCGCCGCCACTGTATAAAATGATCCCGTCACCACAATACGGTCCTTTGTTGTGCTGGCAGTCAATGCGCTCTGGTAGGCTGCCGCAACATCATCAAAAATGTCTATCGGGACATTGCTGGCCGGGGTTTCCGATGGGCCAGCCAGCAACGCAGCGCGTAATTGCTCGACCGAGGCCGAACGGGGCACGGGCAAAGGCGCGAGACACCAGCAATCCACCACCAATCGCAATTGCGCCACCACAGTATCAATATCCTTGTCCGCCAGCATACCCAGCACCGCAAAAGTGCGGCCCTGGCAATCCTGACGCGCCAGATTGTCAACCAATGCCTGTACACTTTGTGCATTGTGCGCCACATCAAAAATTTGCTGCGGCGCACCTGGCAGGACTTGAAAGCGCCCCGGCAACGATACGGACCGCAATCCCTGGGTGATCGCTGCCACATCCACGGGAAATTCCGCATTCACCGCCGCCAGCACCGCCAGCACACCAGCTGCATTGTTCAACTGAAAATCACCCGCTAAAGCAGGCAAAGGCAGGTTTTCAAAACGCTGTTGTGAATCACACCAGCTCCAGAAACCGTCAGCCTCCTGTTCATCAGATCTTTCAACAAAAAAATCCTGCCCCAACAGTGACAGTGGTACCTCCAGCGATGCTGCCACCGACAATAACGATGCCGGTGGCATTGGGTCAGCACATACTGCTGATCGGCCCTTGCGCAAGATACCTGCTTTTTCACGCGCAATCGTTTCACGGTCACTGCCCAGCCAGTCCACATGATCCACATCAATAGCCGTAATTAATGCCACATTGGCATCCAATATATTCACCGCATCCAGCCGCCCGCCCAGCCCGACTTCGAGGATTGCCACATCCACTTTGGCATGATGCAGAATATCGATAGCGGCAAGAGTGCCAAATTCAAAATAGGTTAAACGAACATCCGCACGAGCCTGATCAATGCGTTCGAAAGACGCGCACAACACAGCATCATCCACCGGCTGACCACCCAGCTTTATACGCTCGTTATAGCGCAATAGATGCGGCGAGGTATAACTCCCGACACTATAACCAGCAGCCAGCAAAATGGCTTCCAACATCGCCACGCAGGAACCTTTGCCATTGGTTCCTGCCACCGTAATCAAGGTAAAACCCGGGCGAGTAAGCTTGAGGCATGCCAATACGGAGCCTACCCGTTCCAACCCCAGATCAATCTCGATGGGATACAGGGTTTCCTGCCAGGCCAACCAGTCTTTAAGGGTGTTAAAGCGCATTGACGAATACAGTATGGGCTACGAGCCCATGAACCCGATAGATTTCCCGGCCCCCGGTTTGGCCTTGCACTCTTTTTCCAGCGCACTGAGCAAATAACGGTGATCAATTGTTTTATTCAAACTCCGGGACTGACGCACAACCGTTGCAAAATCCCCAGGCGTAAGGTTATCAAGCCGCGCTAAAGCGGTTTTGTATTGCTTCGTTTCACTCTTGAGGTTACAGCCATGCTCCTTCAACACTTGCAGGAATAATGTCCACGCTTGCTCGGGCTTCATATAATCAAACTTTATTTTCAGGTCAAAACGCCGCAGCGAAGCCGCATCCACAAGATTCAATAAATTCGTAGAAGCGATGAACACACCATTAAAGCTTTCCATCTGCACCAATAATTCGTTGACCTGAGTGATTTCCCACGAGTTTTGAGAAGAGCCACGATCCAGGAGAAAACTGTCCACCTCATCAACAAGCAGCACCATGTCATCGGCTTCGGCCTCATCAAACATGGTTGCGATATTTTTTTCTGCTTCACCCACCCACTTGCTGAGAATGTCCGAGGCCTGTTTTTTTAGCAGAGGCTTATCCAGCTGTTCCGCCACATAATGCGCAAAAGCGGTTTTCCCGGTACCCGGTGCGCCATACAAACAAATACGTGCCTGGTGGTTTTGTTGTAGCCCTCTGCTCAATGCTTCCAGATCCTGATCCGGGTTTAAATACTCAAGGCTATAGCGGGTTTCACGGCTGATAACCGTGCGAGGCTTGCGCGACAACCCCATCACTTGCAGCTTGTTACCAATAATTCTTTCCAGGTTTTTTTCCAGCTCCTTTGTGCTGTCACCGTTCAGGTGAACAGCAATTTTGGCGGCACTTTCAGCATGCGCCGGCACCAGATGCTCATGCTCCGCCATTTGTGCTAACCAGGAGTCACTCAAGCCCAGATGGCCAAGATATTTGTCAAGGATACGCCGACGGATATTGCGTGTGGGAGAGCGCAAATTCAGAACAAAATCAAAACGACGCAACACTGAATCATCCAGTTGCACCACACTGTTGCACAACCAGAATGCCGGAATTGAGTTTTCCTCCAACAATTGATGCACCCAGGCTTTTTTGAAATCAGGGCGCGTCACATGACCAAACGGGCTGAAATTCACATCGGGAAAAGCATCTTCTATTTCATCAAACAAAATGGCGGCCTTTTCTTTGCTCGCCAACATTTTTTGAGTCAGCTGATAAGCCGCAAAACGGTCTTTTCCATCAATAGGGTTGCCTTCCATATCCTGCATGGTGATTTCGTATAACTCAAATCCGCAGTCGCGGCTCAAGGTTTTCACCAATTCAGTTTTACCAGTGCCGGGTTCACCGTATATCAACACGTTAATCCCCTGAATATTTTTCTTTTCAGCTGACTGTAAATAGCATGTCAACAAATCAATATCGGTTTTCAAGTGAGGAAAATCTTCAATTGACAAATGCGACTGATCCGCCATTTTAAAAAAACATTGCAATATTGCCCCGGGGTTATTCTGCTCCTGAGTCAAGGCGTATTTAATGCTGTGCGGGACATCAAAACACTGCTGCAATGAATGCATATAGTGACCACTGGCATTGATGCGCAACAGTCCCGAAGATATCAATGTACCATTGCTGCGCATGGCATTCTCAATATCATCACGGGGAACATTCAGGATTATCGACAAGGTGTGCCTGATTTTTTCACTGCTCATTTCTCCGAGCGTCTCGACCACCATATTAAACCCCGCAGACGAGCCCGATATGATGACAAATCGCAATATATCGATCTCACACTGCGTCAGGTTTAATGATTTCTGAAGAACAGCAATATTGGTGGAAAAAATATCCTGGGGAGATGTCAACGTATTATTTTCCAACGCTTTTAACGTATTGGACAAATTGGAAAATATGGTTTTTTTATCAATATTTTCATCTTGCAGAAATGCAGACAACCCCAAAACATGCATTGTTTCAGGATCATGCAGGCCGCCATAACGATCAAAGAACCGGCTGAATACATTCAGTCGGATCAAAATACGCAAATTCCAAAGTTTCAACAACGGATCACAATCGGAAGTTTTATGGGTATCCACATCGGTAGAGGATTGTTTATTATCACTTGCACCAGTCATAGTTCAGCACCAAAAATGCCCCGTCAGGGCTAAAAAGTTATCGTTTTCGAAAAATATATCCATACAGCCACTCTACATTAAATGCGCCAGCCTTTGTTAAAATGGTAACCTTTTTATTAATTCGAGCAGCTGACAAGTTGTAAACAGACTGGCTCACTTGCAGTTTTTCCGTATCGGAATTTCGCCAGGACTCAACAGTAATATAATAGCGATCAGGCCCCTTGCTGCTATGATAATAATCTGTATCAAGCAATTTGACCGAATGAAACATAACAGGACTGTCATCAAACACGCCGTTCAATACCGGAAACACCAGCATTGCAATAAAAGTGTACCCAATGCCATTCGCAGCAGCAATCCAGGATAATTCTTTGTGTGATCTGGCTCTACCCGAAAGATGCACCCCTGCGGCTAAAAGATGTAGCAACATAACGGGAAACACCAGATAGAGAACACCATGAAAAAAAACCTGCTTAAACTCAACAACGGGGTATGGATCAAAAAATACGGTTATCGCCATACAGAATATTCCCGTTAAAAACACATAACCCGCACTTAACAGCCAAAGTTTTCGCTGTCGCACCCATTTTTTAGGGTAGTGTTTCAGTAATTTATCAGGAATTTTGATATAGAATTGAACGAAACTCTCTATATTGCCACAAGGCAAAAATGAGCTTACTCTTTTCGTGCGCTTTTTCTCCGGGATCTGTTTTTCCAGATGTTCACGCAACTCCGTGAGCAGCGTCGCACTTCGTTCAATAACGCCCGGCCTGAACCAGCGCCATCCCGTAAAGGTGCTAAACCCGACCTTTATAATACCTTCTTCCAATTTAATATAATCGAAGCCTTCCGCAAGCAGTTTCTTGATAATTTTACAGGTTTGCTCGGTTACCAATAAATGTTCTGGCATTTTTTTATTGGTTTCTGAAACGATATAATAACGTTTATCGAACCATTCATACCCTGTTTGCAACTCACTACTAATACCAAACATTTTGAATATTTTATCAAAAATACGTTCTCTCACCACAATGAAACTGGCAGAGTTGCGCAGCATACCTATACACATAATAAAATAAGCAATATCCGGGCCTCGATCAATAGACTTTTTGAGGTAACAATATTGAACAGAATCCGAACTATTGCCGGGCATAGAGTAATAACCAACATCAACTCCCACGGCACGTTTCAGATTTTTACGGCTGACAATATTTTTTAAAAATAATATGACCAGATAGAACAATCCGCTAAGAACAATGAGTGTTACAATTAAATAAAAAGAGAAAAAATTCTGGCTTAACATTTTAAACTCACTACCTCTATGCTGAGTTTGTCTGAAACAGATCAAAAAATCTTCTCTGATCAGGCCGGAGAAAATGGCAGCCCGCTATAGGTTTCTGCCTCCCACACGCTGACCTGGATTGTTATCTTTATTACTTGATAATGAAATCGAAATTATTATTGAAATTTTTCCGCGCATGGGTACCTAATAACACTTTTACACATTTTTCCTCTACTCAATACCAGTATATTTTTTAAACAGCACCATAACAATCATCATAAGAACACTAAAGACCATCAGCAAAAAACAGCAATAAATGGCCAGCGAAAACGTTTATCAAAGTGTTCAATTTTCCCTTCAAGACCGCTTCTTTTTTCGCTCCACTTCCACAGAAAAGCACCGCCATCGTTAGGCACACGAAGCCCTAGTGCAAAGATACTGTCGTTCGGAAACTCAAACCCGTAAACCATTTTGTCAATTTCTTTAATGCGAGTGCGGCCAATGTAAAAAATCAGCACAATCATTAAAAATGCTGCTGTCACAGCCGCTAAAGCAAGAACCGCGAGTATTATTTGTGCTATCTCCATCAGATGTCACTAATAGGTTATGTCATACAATATTTCACCGCGCTTTTTAAAAACATCACCCAAAAACTCACCTCCCACGTAACCCCTAGCGACACCAGCCACAATGCCACACCACAAAAAACTGCCCTCCCCCGATGGAAAACTGAAGAGCAGATTGCAGGCACCATACCCTGCAAGAAAACCACCCGCTGCACTACCAATACTCCCAATAATCCGACCACCTTCGCCCGCAGTAGTTTTGCCACATGATAAATCTGCACCGACGGTACACGCTTCGTGAATTTTGATGCCGCTCTGCCCTACGTTCAGGGCAATGCCCACATAACCCGCTGTTTTAAGTACACCTGAAACTTTGGTGATTTCATCATAATTTTTGGCAAATCCCGGCACATCAACTACTTCACCAAGCTGTTGTTTCCACTGGTGCAGGATGTTTTTGGTGTACATCCAGGGCATATTTTTCAATCACCCAATATCAAAATAATTGTCAAACAATATACCAAGCATTAAAAAAACAAGGCTCAATAGAGCAAGTAAAAAAGCAGCAATAAATGGCCAGCGAAAGTGTTTATCGAGATGTTCAATTTTCCCTTCAAAACCACCTCTTTTTGCATACAGTTTCCACATAAAAGCAAGGCTATAGTTCGGCACACGAAGGACAATAAAAAATATACTGTCGTTTGGAATTTCAAACCCATGAACCAGTTTATCCATTTCTCTAATGCGAGTACGGGCAATGTAAAGCATCAGTACAATCGATATAATTCCTGAGCCAACAAACAGCCCCGCCAAGACAAAACTGATGATCAAATTAAGTGGCACTGGTGTTTATTTCTATTGGTAGATGGTTTCATAAAGGGCTTCTCCTTTCCCTTTTCCAAAATCTCCACCATATTGCCCTCCTGCGTACCCCCTGCTACCCCTGCCACAATACCGCACCACAACAGACTGGTACCCCCCGTTGGAAGACCCAAGAGCAGATTACAAACAGTATATCCCGCACCAACACCCAATGTACTACCGCCTGCGCCACCCAAAATACTCCCAACTAACCGCCCACTCTCACCCGCAGTGGTCTTGCCACATGACAAATCTGCACCGACGGTACACGCTTCGTGAATTTTGATGCCGCTTTGCCCTACGTTCAGAGCAATGCCCACATAACCGGCATTTTTGAGGATACCGGAGAGTTTAGTGACTTCGTTATAGTTTTTGGCAAACCCCGGTACGCTGTGACTTTACCGGGC
>JALSGT010000004.1 GCA_026982555.1 Chromatiales bacterium | reverse complement strand
TCCACGGGTTCATCCGATGGACGACGCATTATTGAAGGTGATTCAGCATCACGACAAATTGTAGAACAACGACTGCGCGACAATGTTCGCGGTAGAGGAGTACGCTAATGGGACAGGCTAAAGGATTGATTGGCATCCTTCTGGCAGTTGCCGTGGTGATCGCATCGTTTTCGATCTTCACGGTGAATGAACGTGAAAAGGTGATCCTTTTCCGTCTGGGTGAAATTGTCAGCACAGATTATGGCCCCGGACTGCACTGGAAAACACCTTTTGTGAATAACGTGCGCAAGTTTGATGCGCGTATTCAAACTCTGGATGCAGAACCGGAGCGTTATCTCACGGGTGAGAAGAAAAATCTCATCGTGGATTCGTTTGTGAAATGGCGTATCAAGGACGTGTCCAATTATTTTACGGCCACAGGTGGTGATGCGGTACGGGCCAATCTGCGTCTGTCACAAATCATCAAAGATGGTTTGCGTGGTGAGTTTGCCAAACGCACCATCAAGGAAGCCGTGTCGGGTGAACGCCTGCAAATCATGGCACTGATTACCGAGCAGGCTAACAGGCAGGCCGAAGCCTTTGGTATCGAGATCGTTGACGTGCGTATTAAACGTATTGATTTTCCGCCTGAAATCAGTGATTCCGTCTATCGTCGCATGCGTGCGGAGCGTGAGGGGGTTGCCAAAGACCTGCGTTCCCGTGGTGCAGAATCAGCGGAAACCATTCGTGCCGAGGCTGACCGTCAACGTACGGTCATTATCGCGGATGCCTTTCGTGACGCGGAAATCATTCGTGGTGAAGGTGATGCCGGTGCCACAGAAATTTACGCCAAAGCGTACGGTAAAGATGTGGAATTTTATTCCTTGTATCGTAGTTTGAATGCTTACAAAACAACCTTTGGCAGCAAGAGCGATATTCTGGTGATTGAACCGGACTCGGAATTCTTTAAATATTTCAAATAAGTCGCAGGGTGGGCATTGCCCACCTTGTTTGTCTGCCCAAATCGCAATGGTGGGCGTTGTCCATCCTGCGAGAGCAAATCGGTTGAGTTGAGTAATAAACAGAATGTGGGATGATTTGCTGCGCGCTTTGGCGCTGGTGTTGGTGATAGAAGGTTTGTTTCCTTTTTTGAGTCCGGCCGGGTTCCGCAAAAAAATGCTTGCGATGCTGGAAATGGGAGATCGTCAAATACGCATCGCCAGTCTGGCCAGCATGGCCATTGGACTGCTGTTGCTGTACCTGATCCGCCAGTAAGTTTTATTTTAGGAATAGACAGTAAATCTGCGAGTCAATTTTACACACAGTGCATCATCATGAATAACGAACGTTGGCTATTACCTGAAGGTATTGAAGAACTGCTGCCGCCCCAGGCCGGGCGTCTGGAGCAGTTGCGTCGTGCCGTGCTGGATTTGTTTCACAGCTGGGGTTATGAACTGGTGACTCCGCCCCTGGTGGAATACCTGGATTCATTGTTGACGGGTACCGGTAATGACCTCGACCTGCAAACCTTCAAACTGACTGACCAGCTTAATGGTCGCATGATGGGAGTGCGTGCCGATATTACCCCGCAGGTGGCACGCATTGATGCCCATCGTTTGAGTGAGCGCAAAACGCCTGTGCGCCTGTGTTATCAGGGTACCGTGTTACATACCCGTGGTGACGGTCTTGGTGGCCCGCGCAGTTTTACACAAGCAGGTGCCGAATTGTATGGGCACAGCGGTGTGGAAAGTGACGCGGAAATGGTTAACCTGATGCTGGATACCCTGGCACTTGCCGGTGTTGATTCGATTTATGTGGATCTGGGACACGTCGGTATTTTTCGTGCGTTAACGCAAGCTGCCGGACTGGATGCGCAGCAGGAAAGCCAGTTGTTCGATGCCTTGCAACGCAAGGCCGTGCCGGAAATACAAAGTCTGCTTGATGCGTTGTCGATAGATGCTGATACCCGTCAGGCGCTTGAAGACTTGGTATGGCTGAACGGTGATGCTGAAGTATTGAGCAAGGCGCGTTTGGCACTGAAAGGAAATGTCGCCGCGCTGCAAGCGCTTGATGAAGTGGAACAGGTTGCGCAACGTGTCAGCCGACAACAGCCGGATTTACAGTTGCATTTTGATCTGGCCGAATTACGTGGTTTTCATTATCACACCGGTGTGATGTTCGCCGCTTATCAGGCAGGACAGGGCAGGGCAATTGCACAAGGCGGGCGTTATGATGATATCGGTGCAGTGTTCGGGCGCGCCCGCCCCGCCACCGGGTTCAGTGCAGATTTGCGCGCATTGGCCGTGCTGGGTGCGGATAACAGGGCCACAGGAAAAAGTATTTTTGCCCCCGCCGATGACAGCCCTGAACTCATTGATAAAATTCGTGAACTGCGCAAAACCGGACAACAAGTGATTTGTGGGTTGCCAGGTCAAAACGGCGATGCGACCACCGCAGGATGCCAGCAGATTCTGGTTATGCAGGAGGGTCAGTGGTGTGTAGTGGACGCTTCATAAATTAAGAAAGTGGTAATTAATACCTGAATCACTCTGCTTAACATTTCAATTATTGCTGAATGTAAACCCGTGGCTTTATTCGTTTGGATGTTTTTAGCGCTTAATTCACGTTTAATGGCAAAATAATTTTTAACGCGAAACAGTATGGGTACTTTTGATGGGTAAAAACGTTGTAATCATCGGCACACAATGGGGTGACGAAGGCAAAGGCAAAATTGTCGATTTGCTCACCGACCAGTCGCAAGCCGTGGTCCGTTTTCAAGGTGGACATAATGCAGGCCATACGCTGGTTATCGACGGTGAAAAAACCGTGTTGCATTTGATTCCTTCTGGTGTTTTGCGGGAAAACGTCGTATGCATGATCGGCAACGGCGTAGTGGTATCGCCCGCTGCGCTCATGGAAGAGATCGATATGCTGGAAGCGCGAGGTGTGCCCGCCAGCCAGCGAGTGCGTATCAGTGAAGCCTGTCCATTGATTCTGCCGTATCACATTGCTTTGGACAACGCGCGTGAAGTGGCGCGTGGTGAGACCAAAATCGGTACCACTGGTCGTGGCATTGGCCCGGCCTATGAAGACAAAGTATCGCGTCGTGCCTTACGCCTGGGCGACCTGTTTCATCGTGAGCGCTTTGCCGCCAAGCTGGGTGAAGTGCTGGATTATCATAACTTTGTCCTGCAACATTATTACAAAGCCGAGCCAGTGGATTTCCAACAGGTGCTGGATGAAGCACTGATATTGGGCGAACGTATCAAGCCCATGGTAGCCGACGTGCCGGAATTGTTGTACGATATTCAGCAGCAAGATGGCAGCATTTTATTTGAAGGCGCACAGGGTGCGTTACTGGATATTGATCATGGCACGTATCCCTATGTAACCTCATCCAACACCACCGCTGGTGGTGCGGCGACGGGCAGTGGTGTTGGTCCCGCTAATCTTGACCATGTTATTGGTATTACCAAAGCGTATACCACGCGAGTCGGGTCCGGGCCATTTCCCACAGAGTTGTATGACGGTGAAGGATTACTGGACAGTGTGGGTGAACACCTTGCTAAACAAGGCCACGAATTTGGTTCTACCACCGGACGGCCACGCCGCTGTGGCTGGTTTGATGCCGTCGCACTGCGTCGCTCAAATCAAATTAACAGCACCACCGGGTTATGTATCACCAAACTGGATGTGTTGGATGGGCTGGACATCATTCGTCTTTGCGTGGGTTACACCATCAATGGTAATGAACGCCGTACGCCGCCTGTGGGTGCCGAAGCCTTTGCTGACTGTCATCCCGTGTACGTGGAAATGCCAGGCTGGTCAGAATCCACCGTCGGTGTGCAGAATTATGATGACTTACCGGAAAATGCGAAAAACTATCTCAAGCGTATTGAAGAAATTACCGAAACGCCTATTGATATTATTTCCACCGGCCCGGATCGTAATGAGACCATCGTTTTGCGGCATCCGTTTAAATCCAAAGCGTAATGACGGGATCGATAAGGTTTTTCGATCTTTATTCGGGAAAAATCAACTTTTATCAAATTCAAGCAAGTAGAGGGAAATGTGATGATGCGGTTATTAAAAGTGCTGTTGGTGATGTTGCTGTTTTCGATTTCCGGTGCGCAAGCGGATGAGTCGCAAAGGGCACAATCACCCGAAGGAGCCAGGCTATATATTATTTCTCCAGCCAACGGTGAAACTGTCAATAAAACGGTAACGGTGAAGTTTGGATTGCAGGGCATGGGAGTATCGCCAGCGGGTCTGGACAAAGCAGCAACCGGTCACCACCATTTGATCATTGACGGAGATGTGCTGCCTGATTTGAATAAGCCGATGGGGAGCGAAGTTATGCATTTTGGTGGTGGTCAGACTGAAACTACCATTGAGCTGTCCAAAGGTAAGCATACGTTACAATTGATTCTGGGCGATTATCGCCATATTCCTCATAATCCACCGGTAATATCAGAAAAAATTACCATTTACGTCAAGTGATCAGGGTTGATTTGTTTCACCCGACGCAAAAAATGCATGGATGAAATGAGCGTTGTGCATTGGCATGATCGATAGCGGGTGTAGATTAGGTTTTAGCTGACATATGACATGAGTTATAAATCAGCTCCATTGTTGTGAATAAATTACAATAGCGAGGTTAGTGATGACATGGGATTGGCCTGAACACTTTCTTGATCGAGTGGCTCAAATGGTGTTAGCCACGCTATACACACACCATCATATCGATATCGCCATCCCTTCAGTTAAAAATGTAAAACCTAGTCAGGTTACAGCGAAAGTCGCTGAAAATATAAACAAAGTTAGAGAGTCGGGGGGTTCTATGGTGCAGAGTTACCGTGAAGATAACCCTGAAATTGATTATCTTATACATAAATTGCCTGCTAATGTCAGTAAGTACAGAGGGTCTGAAGCTTATGAAAACTGCGTTGCCGCTGCGGTGGTTGATGGTGTTTTATACCTGGCAACAAATTTTAAGGTTCGACGAAACCCGGCTGATGCCACAAGCCTTAAACCATTGTCGAGGTTTAAACTTTCTGGTTTCAATGAAATATCTGGACGGGCAAAGACAAATATTTTATCCATGTTGCGTAAGGAAATTATTGGCGTTTCCATAAACCCGCCATTACCCGGCGAAGGTCTGGCAAATACCATTCGAAAAGTCGCTTTTGTGAGTTCACTTGTGCCGCCAGCGAACCAAAGTCTGGCCGCAGGTTTTCATGCTGAAATGCAGCTCGTGAGTTATCTTCTGGTTGAAAAAGAGAGATGGCTTGGTGGTGTTTATTTCGGTGTAAACAAGCCTTGTTGTCAAGATTGTACTCGTCAGCTAAAGAAGTTGAAAATTAAATTTTCTGGGTCACATGATTTACGGGTTACAAATTGGCTTGTTTGGAGTGGACAGCGCACACAACTAAGTTCAATGCATAGTTTTTACGGGTAGGGCATCAATGTTTTCCGCCATTTATTATCAATTGTTTTCCACAACCACGTAATAGCTCTGGTATATGCGTTCTGCAATTACTGAGCCTGTGCCGGGGAAACCATGCAATAAATTTTCGCTATGTTTGGCAATGTTTTCGATTTAATAAAATGAATGTGACAAAGTAGAATTAAGCATAACGGAGCAGGGCATGGCGTGCATTGATTCTATTAATATTTCACAACCCGGTATTCTCGATGAGCTGGTAACTCTGGGTGATTTTGTGCGCTGGGGTACAAGCCGGTTTCGAGAGGCTGAACTGTACTTTGGTCATGGTACGGACAATGCGCTGGATGAGGCTTTTTATCTGGTGACCCATGCCGTGCATTTACCACATGACATTCCACCGTATATGTTGCAAACACGACTGACACAAACAGAACGCGCAGATGTGCTGACGTTGTTGCAACAGCGTATCGACACCCGGCTGCCTGCACCGTACCTTACGCACGAGGCCTGGTTTGCCGGATTGTCGTTTTATGTGGATGAGCGGGTGCTGATTCCGCGCTCACCTGTTGCCGAGTTGATCGAGGCGGGTTTTGAACCCTGGGTGGATGCGGCAAAGGTGACTCGCATTCTTGACCTGTGTACCGGCGGCGGTTGTATCGCCATTGCCAGTGCGCGGGCGTTTCCGTTTGCGCAGGTGGATGCGACGGATGTGTCTGCTGACGCTTTGGCGGTGGCGGAAAAGAATGTACAAAGCCACCAAGTGGGTGACCAGCTTACGTTATATCAGGGTGATTTGTTTGCCGGACTGGAAGGGCAGCGTTACGACATCATTATCAGTAATCCGCCTTATGTGGATGCCGAAGATATGGCAGCCTTGCCTGACGAGTACCGGCACGAGCCGGAGCAGGCATTGGCCTCGGGTCAGGACGGGCTGGATATTACCCGGCGGATTTTGCACCAGGCAGCAAATTTTCTGAATCCCGAAGGGGTACTGATTGTGGAAGTGGGCAACAGTGCGGCGGCGCTGGTGGAGGCTTATCCTGAGCTGCCTTTTGTCTGGCTGGAATTTGAGCGGGGTGGAACGCATGTGTTTTTGCTTACCGCCGAGCAGCTGAATTTGCACGCCCCTTAAAATGGCTGTGAGTGGCCATGGGTTCTACCGCAAGCTATAATTCCCCATTGTTAACGGGATAAATCCCCAGTACCCCAGTGAGAATTTATGCCTACTGCTTCCGACTCTTCGCTTGAACAAAAGCTGGTTTTTGATCTGGATCTGATTCGTCGTTATAAC
>JALSGT010000003.1 GCA_026982555.1 Chromatiales bacterium | reverse complement strand
GGCGAGGACGTGGAAGTCATTGGCCCACCGGCATTACGACGGCAGGTGAAAGAAAAACTGACAGCCGCTCTTGGTCAATATGCTGATAACGAAAAATAGTGGCTTGCCTGGTCAGGTTTTGACAGGGCAGAAGTGGTAAAAAGGAAAACTCAACAGATTTTTAGCATTAAGGATGAAAAAATGGTGTTGAAGAAAAAACGGAATTATGCGGAAGTAAAAAACTATTATGAGACATTGCGACATGAAGCGCGTATTGCTACTCACGAAGAACTCCCGGCAGCTTTGCTCAACAATAAAGGAAGGTTGATTTCAAAAGATATTATCCGTCTTGATGGGTTTACCTTCGGTTGTCAGCATGAACTCAGAAGATGGGAAGTGTCAGGTGCTCGCCGTGTTGCATGGGATTGGCGCACAGTACAAAGAAAATACCGGGCACATCCCAAACGGTTTGAATTGTCTATTTGGCATATGGATTTGTTTTTATGTGGTGTCGCTATTGGTAAGCCGACTTGTAGTGGTGGTAAATTACGTCTTGACTACATCGAAGCTACTCCAATGGAAACCCCCCTTGATAGCTTGATTGCTGATATTGCGATTACCGCAGGGGTCATTTATGCCCGGTCTATTGGTGCAACACAATTGCGTATTATGAAGCCGGTTAATGATGTGGTAAAAAATCATTATTTAAGAAAGCCAGGGTTTTCTTATGATAAAAAAGGCAACTTCTGCTATAGAGACTTAATATGAAAGATAAAAAAACAGCCCCGCCACCCGTAGGCACACCTGAATTCAGGAAATGGCTCAGAGAGCAATCAGCCAAAGATATTAATGATATTTTTGGTGATAATTATAAGCCTGCTGACTTTGAAGAAAATGGCGCGATCTTTGGAGATATAGCAGATATTGATAAAACTGATGCTGAACTATTTCCTGATGAATTAGAAGAGTACACACCTGAAGAGCGCAGAAAATTATTCAAACTACATAAAAATGATAAGGATAAATAATTTTTTGTTGTAGTCTGTTGAGTTCAATAATGATGGCACACGCCTCCCGCGCAATATTGGTTATACAGAAAAAACAGAATATTCATCAATGATAGACATTTTCATAAACAGACAGGCTCAATTGAAAAACAGTCTTAAAATGTGGATGTCCATCTCAATACGCTGATAACGAAAAATAGTGGCTTGCCTGGTCAGGTTTTGACAGGGCAGGGGTGGTAAAAAGGAAAACATGGAAGACTCAACAGAAAAAACAAATGATACTGCCGCTCGCTATTTTCGATATTGGGGAAAAGCGCACCGGGAAGGGGAAAAGGGCGAAGGGAGCGCAGAATTACACCTGTTGCCGTACCACTGTCTGGATGTGGCTGCCGTTGGTCATGTTTTATTGATGCAACATTCGGCTTTGCGGAAATCATTGGCCATGTTAATGGGGTTGAGTGAATCAGAACTTGTTGACTGGCTGCCTTTTCTGCTTGCTTTACACGATATGGGTAAGTTTTCTGCCGGTTTTCAAAACCTTCGCCCCGACCTGTTTGAAACCCTGCAACAGCGACAATGGCCGTGTAGCGCTTCACCCCGTCATGACGGCCTGGGGTATTTGTTTTGGCGAAAGTGCCTCAAAGAGCATTGTCAGCACATCGGTTTGTTGCCAACACCGCAAAAGAAAGGATTGCGTGCAGGCAATGCTTTTGCCGGACTGGATTACTGGCTGCAAGCGGTGACAGGTCATCATGGTACGCCACCACAACAAAATGAGATAAGCGACATTGTCAGTGACTACTTTGCGACACAGGACAGCGAAGCTGCCAACGCCTTTGTCACTGATATTGCACAATTATTGTTACCCGCGGAAAAAGGCTTTCCACAGGTAGATCTGGAAATCTGTCAAACCTCTTCCTGGTGGTTGGCGGGCTTTGCTGTGCTGTGTGACTGGCTGGGTTCCAATCGTGACTATTTCCCCTTCGTGGAATCTGCGCAGCCGCTTGCAGGCTATTGGGTTATCGCAAAAGAAAGGGCGGAGACCGCCATTGCCGCCACGGAATTACTGCCTGCAAATATTGCAGACGCCATGAGTTTAAGCACCTTGTTTGGCTGGGACGGCAACACACCAACACCTTTGCAAGCCCATTGTGAACAGCTTGAACTGCGCAGCGGGCCACAGTTGTTCATTCTTGAAGATGTCACCGGAGCCGGTAAAACCGAAGCCGCTGTAATACTGGCGCACCGCCTGATGGTGGCCGGGAATGCGCAGGGTATCTATTTCGGGTTACCCACCATGGCCACCGCCAATGCCATGTATGAGCGCATGGAAAAAGTATATCGTGCTTTATATCAGGAGAATGCCAAACCTTCGTTAGTACTGGCCCACGGTGCGCGTGATCTTTCCAGACATTTCCGGCAGGCCATCATTCCGGCGACAACAACAAAAGGAAAGGCGGAAAATTACGGCGATGATACGGAAACCGCCAACAGTCATTGCAGCAGCTGGCTGGCGGATAACCGTAAAAAAGCACTGCTGGCCGAAGTGGGCGTCGGTACCATTGATCAGGCACTGATGGCCATTCTGCCTGCGCGTCACCAGTCCCTGCGTTTACTGGGTCTGCTGGGCAAACTGCTTATCGTGGATGAAGTACATGCCTGTGATGCCTACATGAATCGTCTGCTATGCACTTTATTGCAGGCGCATGCAGCCAGTGGTGGCAGTGCTATTTTACTTTCGGCCACCCTGCCTGCCCGGCAGCGTCAGCGACTGCTTGATGCTTTCGCCGACGGGGCTGGCCGGAACAGGCAACCCTTAACTAAAAGCGGTGATGATGACTATCCATTATTCACCCATGCTCACACTGCTGAGCCAGAACCTGAAGAAACCGTACTGGATACCCGCGCCAGCGTGCGTCGCCGTGTTTGCGTTGAAATGGTACATTCTCCCGAAGCCGCAACAGAGCGACTGGTCGCTGCTGTTGCGGCCGGGCAATGTGTGTGCTGGATACGCAATACAGTGAGTGACGCCCGCGAAACCTTCGCGCAATTACATCACCAGCACCCGGACTGGACTATCGACCTGTTTCACGCCCGCTATGCCATGCAGGACAGGCTGGATATCGAGCAACGTATCGTTAAACGCTTTGGCCCGGAAAGCACCCGTGACGAACGCCGGGGGCAGGTGTTGATTGCCACCCAGGTTGTTGAACAATCCCTGGATCTTGATTTTGATCTGTTGATCACCGATCTCGCGCCCATCGACCTCATTATTCAGCGTGCCGGACGACTGCACCGCCACCTGCGCGGTGAACGCAATGAACCCGTGCTGGTGGTCAACGGACCTGACCCGGGTGATGACATTGCTGCCAGTTGGTTCAAGGATTATCTGGAAGGCGCAAGTTATGTTTATTCCCACCATGGCCAGCTCTGGCTAACGGCCCGTCTGCTGAAACAACAGGGTGGATTTCGCATGCCTGAAGACGCTCGTCGTTTGATTGAAGGAGTGTATGACTCTGACGAATATCCGCTCGCGTTGAGTGAAGCCTCGCTGGAGGCCGAAGGAAACGCCAGTTCCAAAGGCAGTCTTGCTGCACTGAATACCCTGAAGATCGAAAATGGCTACAACAGTGCCGACGAAAACCGCTGGTGGGATGAAGCCAAAATCCCCACCCGGCTGGCTGAGGTGGACACGACCACTGTCTATCTTGCTCGCTGGAATGGGAAAACACTGGAGCCGTGGATCAATGATAATGACCATCCCTGGCCCCGCAGTGCTGTGCAAATACGCAAAGACCTGGCGAACGCCGAAGCAACGGGCGGAGAGATCAGCGCCGAACAGATCGAAGTCTGTCGTGAACGGCTACCGGCCAATGGTAAATGGGGAGTGTTACTGCCGCTGGTGGCCATTGATGGCGATTGCTGGAAAGGCACGGTGCTCAACAAAGAGGGAGCAGAGATGATTTTTTATTACGATTTGAAAAGAGGGCTGATGAAGGAAGAAGAAGTACAGGGGGGTTAGCCCCTGTACTAGACCCCACGCATGTGGGGAACGGTACCAAATATTTCCATATATACGGTTCATCCCCTTCTTCTAAGAGGAAGTTGAGATTTTAACATAAAAGCAAAATCTTAATATTATAAATAATTCCACATATACTTGATAAAAAAATCCATGGCGTTTATGATTCGGCATACTCTAACGGAGGAGGTTTGAGATGTTGGAAATACCGGAAAAGCATTTTTTGTTAAATCCTGGACTCTTGATTGAAGAAATGCGGTCTCGTGGTTGGCCTGGGAGCATCAAATTACCAGATGGAAGTTGTGTGTTGCTGCAATGGTGTGCTGCCGAGGCAGTCCATGATCCAGTGCATAAAATTTAGAGAGAAAGAATTGATGGATAATTTGATTTTCTGGTTCCCATGCTCCGCGTGGGAATCCATATTGCAATAAAATGCTGGCACGATATGCATTCCCACGCAGGAGCGTGCGGAACGAGAGTCCTTAACTTAATGACAGTGATGGTCCTTTGCGGTTAATCAGCACTTAATCCACATTTCAGGAGGTATTGTGAGTAATCTCATACAAGACAAATGGCTACCAGTACGCCGCGCCAAAGGGGAGATAGAAATGATCGCTCCCTGGCAAATCACTGAAAACCATGACACCAATCCCGTCGTTGCACTGGCTGCACCGCGCGCAGACTTTAATGGCGCATTGATGCAGTTTCTCATTGGCCTGGTGCAAACCACTGCTCCGCCGACGAAGGCGGATAACGATGACTGGCTGGAATGGCTGGAGCAGGCACCTGCCCCGGGTGTGTTGAAGGAAAAGTTTCAGCAGGTTCAGCATGCCTTTAATCTGGAGGGTGACGGCCCGCGTTTTATGCAGGATATCGACGAACTGGAAGGTGATACCAAACCTATCGATGCTTTGTTGATTGAAGCGCCGGGGGCACAAACCCTGCGCAATAATGCGGATCACTTCATTAAGCGGGGCGGGGTGGACGCGCTTTGCCCGGCCTGTGTCGTCAGCGCACTGTTTACGTTACAAACCAATGCCCCCAGTGGTGGAGCGGGGCACCGTACCTCGTTGCGTGGCGGCGGGCCGCTGACCACCCTGGCCATTATTGATCCGCAGGATGGTAACGAACTGAGTGAAACCCTGTGGCGTAATGTCTGGTTGAATGTTATGCGCAAGCAGGATTTTGAATCTCTCACCGACGGCGGCGACAAACAGGCCGATGAGGATATTTTTCCCTGGCTGGCCACTACACGCAGCAGTAACCCCAAACAGGGCGGGCGTGATACCTATCCCGCTGATGTAAACCCGCTGCAAATGTACTGGGCCATGCCCCGCCGCATTCGTCTGGATCGGGAAAACACACAGACGGGTGATTGTGATATCTGCGGTGCAGAAAGTGACCGGCTGGTGTCGCAGTACATCACGCAAAACTATGGCGTCAATTACAACGGCCCGTGGAAGCATCCGTTGAGCCCACATAATCTCGATAAAAAAGACAACACGCCCATGCCCCAGCATCCACAACCCGGTGGTATGAGTTATCGCCACTGGTTGCGTTTTGTTGCCGGAGAAGAATTGAGCGAGGCGGCCAAAATTATTACTGCGTTTAACCATCGTAATCCGGATGACGCATTGCAATTGCGACTCTGGGCGTTTGGTTATGACATGGATAACATGAAAGCACGTTGCTGGTACGAAACCACCTATCCCCTTTATCGCCTGAACGACGATGTTCGTGCCACCTTTATTAACCGAACGCAGTCACTGGTTGGTGCTGCGATTGAAGTATCAAAGATTGTGCGGGGCACAATAAAAGACGCCTGGTTCAAACGTCCCGGCGATGCCAAGGGTGATACCTCGTTTCTTGTCGAAGCCTTTTTTCAGCACACAGAAACCTCTTTCTTCAAACACCTGCAACGCCTGCGTAAAGAATTGTTGTCCGGCGGTGATGGTACTGCGGAACTGAATACCTGGTATGCGGAACTGAAACATGCCGCGTTGGACATGTTCGATTACTGGGCGGCTCGTGGTGATGTGTCGGTGGTTAATCCTCGCCGCATCGCCATGGCACATAAAAAACTCAACAAGCTGTTGAATGCCAAAAAACTGAAAAAAATGCTGTTGTTACCGGATAAAAAGCTACCGGATAAAAAGGAGAAAGCCGCATGAGTGTGAAGTTCACAACGGAGTCCCCGATGGGACAAAAACTCAAAGAATTCTGGCAAGGGCTGGAAGACGACAAGGGGGGGCGTGCGCAATTACGTCGCTGCAAAACAGCAAATGAAGTGGTGATGGTGCCCGCCTTTCATCGCCTGTGTCGCCGGGTTCGTCCATTGATGAAATATGAGAGAGAAGGCTGGGAAATGCGCATTGCCGCTATCGCTGGACTGCTGGCCCATGTGCGCACACTGGACTCGCGTAAAACCCTGGCCGCACAAATGGCCGCAGGTGATACACCTGCCGTGAGTGAACTGCGTTTTCGCCGACTGCTGCAACGTAACCGCGAAGAGTTTTACGGCGCACTGATGCGTACTCTGGGGCTTATTGATAAAACCGCGAACCCGTTTGATTTGGCGTGTTCGGTTTATTACTGGGGCGATAGTGAACGCAAACGCTGGGCTTTTGCCTATTTTTCATAAAAATCCGGTGGGCATTGCCCACCCTACGCTCAAACATATAAACGTATTTGACAAGGAGAATAACCATGAGTCGTTTTATCCAACTACATTTGTTGACTTCGTACCCACCTGCCAATTTGAACCGCGATGATCTGGGCCGACCCAAAACCGCAATGATGGGGGGTGTGCCTCGCCTGCGTGTTTCATCACAAAGCCTCAAACGGG
>JALSGT010000002.1 GCA_026982555.1 Chromatiales bacterium | reverse complement strand
AAAAAGCACCAGGTGGAACGCGGTGTTTATCAAAAAACCAAACTGGCCAAAAAGGATGCGGATTTGCGTGGTTATCGAATCTTTGAAGAACTCAATGTTGACCCGTCGGTGATGTACCTCGAACGGGTTCGTGAAGATATTTAGATCGGAAGGTTTGCAAAGACTTTTTAAGCAGAGCCGTCAAAAAGATTAAGGTGATATAACAATGACGATGGTCACAGAAAAAGATATTAACGAGCAGATTGCGTGGGCAAAGATCAACACCGATGTGTTGAAGAGCATGGAAAATCCGCGCCCCGCTTATTGGGTAACGCTTGCGGTATGTATTGCCATGGTAGCCTGCGCAGTGTTGGCGGAATATATTCAGTACACCGTGGGTATGGGTACGGCGGATCTGAATAATCCACATATGTGGGATATGTACATCGCTGCGTTTGTATTCTGGATTGGCATGAGTCATTCCGGCACATTACTGTCAGCAATTTTGCATCTGATCCATGCCGATTGGCGCAAACCGATATATCGGTTTGCTGAAGCCATGACAACGTTCTCATTGTTGACAGCGGGTATATTCCCGATGATTCATCTGGGACGTGTCTGGAATTTGTACTGGGTGCTTCCCTATGTCAGTGACCGAGGCATCTGGCCAAACTTCCGTTCACCGTTGGTATGGGACGCGTTCGCTATTACGACTTATCTGACTGCCTCCATGCTGTTTCTGTTTGTGGGTATGATTCCTGACTTGGCGATCTGTCGTGATAACACTACCGGCTGGCGTAAAAAGCTGTATGGCATTCTGGCGCTGGGCTGGGTAGGCAGTGACCGTCAATGGCGTCACTTCCGTAAGATTTATTTACTGATGGCTTGTTTCCTGATCCCGTTGGCAGTGTCTGTGCATTCCATAGTGTCGGCTGATTTTGCCATGTCCATCATGCCCGGCTGGCACATCACCTCTTTCCCACCGTATTTTGTGGCAGGGGCATTATATTCGGGCTGTGCAGCCATCATCACACTGTTTGTCCTGTTGCGTTATTTCTTCCGTTTTGAAGATTATATGACGCTGCCGATCATGGAAAAGACCGCCAAACTGACCTTTGCTATAGCGATGGTGTGGACTTACCTGAACCTTATTGAGTTTGCCTCTGTTTGGTATGGTCATGATGTCTATAACAAGGAACTGTTGATTGCTAAAGCAACCGGTGCCTATGCCTGGATATTCTGGACCATGCTCTTTTGCGGCTCTGTATTGCCGTTTGCACTGGCCTTCAGGAAACTACGTCGGCATATGCCCACCATGTTTGTGGTCTCATTGTTCCTTAACCTGGGGATGTTTTTCGAGCGCTGGATGATTGTGGCACCGACATTGTCCATGTCACATGAGCCGCATCAGTGGGACATCATGTATGGCAGCATTGTTGAGTGGGCCATCGTGTTTGGCAGCTTTGGCTGGTTTGGCATGTTGTTTCTGGTCTTCGTAAAGGTGTTTCCGTCAGTCTCCATGTATGAAGTGAAGGAAATGGTCTTTCATCGTAAGCGGTCTGCGGGTGAAGAAGATCTGGCACGTATGACCGATCATGCAAAACCAGTGACTCAAACCACTGGTGGAGGGGGTGCATAAATGAGCAAAAAAAGAATGATGGGTCTGTTTGGCGATTTTGAGGAGGCTCATGATGCCATCGCTGATATTCGTCGCAATGAAGTGCCGGGTTTAACGGTGGATGATGTCACCATGACATCACCGATTGAGCATCCGGAAGTGGAAGAAGTGCTGGGTGATCGCCCGGTGCATATTCAAAAATTCACCTTGTTTGGGGCTATTTTTGGTGTGGTGTTTGGTTTCATATTTTTGGCCGCCGCACAGGCAAGTTTTTTGGTGCAGCCACAGGGGGGTAAACCTGTTATTGCATTGCCGTCAAACATTGTGCTGGTGTATGAAATGCTGATTTTCTTTGCAGTGTGGCTGACGTTCTTTTCGTTCATTTTTTTGTCAGGGCTGTTGAAAAAGCGCAGCTCGTTGTACAGCGAAAAAGTGAGCCTGGATCAAGTGGCCATTATCGTGGAAATCGATGAAAGTATTGGTGAGTCAGTAAAGGGGCTTTTTGAAAAGCACAAGGTATTGGAAATTCGAGAAGAGGCGATTCGATGAAGTGTGCAACGAACCATTCGATGAAACGCATTGCGGTATTGTTGACTGCATTGGCAGTTCCTTCTGCGGTGCTGGCTTGGCCATGGTCGCAGGATATGATGAATCAGCCCAGTATTAAACCGCAGGAAGGGGCGATGACGCCCTTCCCGGCACGCTCGGTCCCGGTGATGGGTATTCCCACCAAAGTGGCGAACCGGGAAGCATCCAGGGATTTAGTTAACCCGATTACGGTTAATGCGGCATCACTGAAAGAAGGCCGCACTCTTTATCGTATTTATTGTGCAGCTTGTCATGGGTTGACGGGTAAAGCAGAGTCACCCGTGGCCAGCAAAATAGGTGCCATTGACCTGACTGACGATTACGTTCAACAGTCAATGACGGAAGGTTGGCTATGGGGCACGATTACGTTTGGCAGTTATGTGATGCCTGCTTACGGCGTGGCGGGAGAACAGGGTGGTTCGAATGACCTGACTGTTGAAGAGCGTTGGCATGTGGTGAACTATCTTAAAAATGGCTTGGTGAAAGAATCCCAGGTTGCGGCAAAATAGAGCAACGGTAAAGCGAGCAATATTTTGCTGCGCTCGACAAGAATAGATAAAAGGGGCAAGGGTTAAATGGAAAATTTTGGCAGCTGGTCGGTGTTGACCACAAATTTCCTCATTGTATTGTATCTGGCGCTGGCAGGTGTGACGTTTGCGTCGATTCTGCACTTGGCGAATGGTAAATGGCGTTTTCAGGTGCGGTATTTTGCGGTTTCCACAGCGGCACTGTTTCCACTGGCAGGTGTGTTGTTACTGCTGTTACTTTACAGTGGTGAAAGTACTTTCCCGTGGTTGTCTCTCGCGGATGATAAAGATGTGCATCTCAGCGGCTGGTTGAATTACACCTTTTTGGTGACACGCCAGATCCTGGGTTTCCTGGTGGTGGCCGCTTTTTTCTGCTTGTTTATTAAATACCAGCATTTGACGGATGTCAGTGATGATCCCAAGGTGCATCGTACTTTCCGGAACATTGCTCTGGTGATTCCGGGTGTGTATGTGTTGTACGGCACCATGATTGCCTGGGATTTTGAAATGACCATGGTGGTGAACTGGCACAGTGCCAGTTACGGTATTTATCAGTTCGTCAGTATGTTCCACTTCTTTTTGGCTTTCCTGGCGATTGTGTTAATCATGCTGCATCGTTCTGGCAAAGTGAACAAACCGTACAAGCCTTTTGTTTTTAATTATCTGGCGCAAATGATGTTGGCCTTCACGATTTTGTGGACCTATTTTTACTTCACGCAATATCTGATTATGTGGTATGGCCGTTTGCCGGAAGAAATGGATCGTTTTCATGACATGATGCTTTATGATCTGGCACCTCTGTGGTGGACCTTCCTGGTGTTGAAGTTTGTTGTACCCTTCCTCACTTTCGCGGTGTGGACACCAAATCGTCACAATCCCACGGTGATTATATTTGTCGCTATCAGCATCCTGTTGGGAACGTGGATAGAGCGTTACACTTGGGTTTCCGGTTCGGTGTCCCCGGAGTTTTATCATATCCCCATGACTTCAATTTTCGATATCGTGGTGACTTTACTGATAGCCGCTGTTGGCTGGTTCTCTGTGCGTAAGGCAATGACCAAGTATGGTCTGGTACGCACGTAATGGGATGTTGCTCGGTCTCATGACCTGCTGCTTGTAGCAAAGTGAAAAGGGCTCTTCGGAGCCCTTTTTTGTGCCTGAGAGAGCATGTTGCTCGTTGTTCATTTTATGTGTGTCCATAACCGGAATTAGGCTGGATGTCTGTGCTTGTTATTGTGTCTTTCCCTGTTTTTTTGCATCATAAAAAATCAGCTTATAATTATATTAATATAAACAATATTATCCTGCTCTCATTCTCTGCTATGCTCCTCGGCTAATGGATGTTTTTATTAGCGAATTATCTGTCTTTATTAATACCCTCTAGAGTCCGGTTTGGCTCGTGAAGGGAAGCTGCACTTAACATGGTGAAATGCCTGACCTGAAGTTAATTCCGGCATGTCCGCTAGTTATCCTTTAAAACGCGTAGTCAACTGGGGATTCTCGGTTCAACAGCGGCACTTGTCATTAAGGGGAATTATGTGAGCACGGATGAAATTGATTATGGCCGCCGACGCATGTTACTGGCGGCAACAGCAGCCATGGGTGGCGTCGGTGCGGTTTATGTGGCCACACCCTTTGTATTGTCAATGGACCCCAGTGAAAAGGCGAAGGCTGCGGGTGCGCCTATCGATGTGGATATCAGTAAGCTGGAACCAGGGCAGGTGATGACCGTGGAATGGCGTGGTAAACCGGTCTGGGTATTGCGGCGAAACGAGCAAATGCTGAAGACATTGCCGGAGCTGGACAAATTTCTGCGTGACCCGAATTCGGATGAGCTTTCCCAACAGCCTGTTTATACCAAGAATCCGCAGCGCTCCATTAATCCTGAATATATGGTAATGATCGGTATTTGTACCCATCTGGGGTGCTCACCGACATATCGTCCCGAATTTGCTCCCCCGGATCTTGGACCGGAATGGAAGGGTGGATTTTTCTGTCCCTGTCATGGTTCTACTTATGATCTTGCCGGACGTGTATATGCGGGTATGCCGGCCCCCTCGAACCTCGTTATACCTCCTCATCACTATGTGTCGGCGACCCGCCTGTTAGTGGGTGTTGATCCGGAGGTCGTTTAATGTTCGATAAAATATCGCGTCGTCTGGGTGATTTGCGAGAATGGGCCGATGCACGATTTCCGCTTACCGCATTCTGGCAGGATCATCTGGTTAAATATTATGCACCTAAAAATCTGAATTTCTGGTACTTTTTTGGTTCGCTGGCTTTTTTGGTGCTGGTGATTCAGTTGCTCACCGGTATATTTCTCACCATGAATTATAAGCCCACTGCCGATACTGCTTTTGCATCGGTGGAATACATTATGCGTGATGTGAATTGGGGTTGGTTGATTCGCTACATGCATTCTACGGGTGCATCATTTTTCTTTATCGTGATTTATCTGCATATGTTTCGTGCCCTGCTTTATGGTTCTTATCGTAGACCGCGTGAATTGCTGTGGGTCTTTGGCATGCTGATTTTTGTCGTGCTGATGGCCGAGGCGTTTATGGGTTATTTGTTGCCCTGGGGACAAATGTCGTTCTGGGGGGCTCAGGTGATTATCTCCCTGTTTGGCGCGATTCCGTATATTGGTGATGATTTAGCACTGTGGATTCGGGGTGACTTTGTGGTGGCTGACGCTACGCTCAATCGTTTTTTTGCTTTTCATGTGATTGCTTTTCCGTTGTTGTTGATTGGCCTGGTGTTGTTTCACATGATTGCTTTGCATTCGGTGGGTTCGAATAACCCGGATGGCATCGAAATCAAAAAGAAAAAAGATGAAGATGGTGTTCCACTGGATGGCATTCCCTTTCATCCGTACTACACGGTGAAGGATATGGTGGGTGTCGTGGTGTTTTTGATCATTTTTTCTGCGGTGATTTTTTATGCCCCGGAAATGGGCGGCTGGTTTTTGGAGAAGGATAATTTTGTGCCAGCAGACCCGCTTAAAACACCGGAACATATTGCACCTTTATGGTATTTCACACCCTTTTACGCCATTTTGCGTGCGGTACCGGATAAGTTTCTGGGCGTAGTGGCTATGGGGTCATCCATGGCGGTGTTATTTTTGTTGCCTTGGCTGGATCGCAGTCCGGTCAGATCTATTCGTTATCGTGGCCCCTGGTTTAAGCTGGCATTAAGCGTATTTGTTGTGAGTTTTGTTGGCCTGGCCTACTTGGGCACGGTGGCTGCGACACCGTTGGCAACATTATTTTCGCGTATTTTTAGTGTTTTATATTTTGCCTTTTTCCTGTTGATGCCGATTTACAGTCAGTGGGATAAAACCAAACCGTTGCCAGAGAGGGTAACGGAAAAATGAAATCGCTATTTGTCATTATATTCTTAGTGTTCCCTGGGTTTTTTGCGATCAGTGTCTCAGCGGGGGGGAGTGATGTCATGCTGGATTCGGCCGACATCCAGCTGGATGATCGCGCAGCTATTAAACGTGGTGCAAAACTGTTTGTGAATTATTGTCTCAATTGTCATTCCGCCAGCTTGATGCGTTACAGTCGCATTGCTCAAGATCTGGATATGAGCAGCGATGAAGTGCGAAATCAACTTATTACCACTGGTGCCAAAGTGGGTGAGGCCATGAAAGTCGCTATTGCTGAAGAAGACGCTAAACGCTGGTTTGGCACAGCGGTACCGGATTTATCGGTGATTGCCCGTGCCCGTGGTGTCGATTGGTTATATACCTATTTACGCTCGTTTTACCGGGATGAATCACGTCCCTGGGGTGTTAACAATAGCGTTTTTAAAGATGTGGGCATGCCGCATGTGTTGTGGGAGTTGCAGGGCTTGCAGACACCTATTGTAGAGAGTTATACCGATGAACAAGGTAATACATCAGAGCGCATTCGCGGTTTTAAACTCATTGAAAAAGGCATGTTGAGCACCTCGGAATATGATGCCGCCATGCGAGATCTGGTTACTTTTCTTGCTTATTTAGGGGAGCCCAGTAAATTGCAACGTCTAGCCTTGGGCAAGTGGGTGCTACTGTTTCTCGCGGGTTTTTTGGTGTTGGTCATTTTGTTGAAAAAAGAATATTGGCGGGATATTCACTGAGTTTCTGCACGTTTGTGTGTTTCTGTGGTTTGTCGGGAAACAGTGAAACCGGCAAATTTGGCTCACTGATTTAAAATATGAAACCCAGTTAAATCATTATCTTGCAGGATATTTCAGGGGTTTTCCGATTATTCAGGTATAATCCCCACCTCTCAAGTATTATTTCCTTAGACAGTAGCAGTTGGAGAAACAGCAAATGTCAGTCGTGGCCAATAGAAAATCCATAATGAATCTTTTTACCGGTGTCACCGATTTGTATAGTCACCGTGTGCGCATCGTTTTGGCCGAAAAAGGCATCAATTTTGAGAGTGTCGATGTGGACCTCGCACATCCACCCGAAGATCTGATGGAACTGAATCCCTATGGCAGTGTGCCTACGTTGGTAGATCGTGATCTGGTACTTTATGATGCGCAGGTCATTATGGAGTATCTGGATGAACGTTTCCCGCATCCTCCGCTGATGCCTGTGGATCCCGTCTCCCGCGCGCAAAGCCGTATGACTCTGTGCCGTATTCAACAGGATTGGGATGGTTTGGTGGAGCGGCTGCAAAAAGGTCGAGACAAGGCAAAAATTGCCAAAGAATTGTGTGACAGCCTTACTGTGATAGCGCCGATTTTTGAGGAAAAGCCCTTTTTCATGAGCGATGAACTGTCGTTGCTGGATTGTGCTGTAGCCCCTATTTTGTGGCGTCTGCCGACATATGGCATTAAGTTGTCTGCTGTGGCCAAACCACTGGAAGACTATGCGCAGCGCCTGTTTGAGCTGGAGTCTTTTCAGGCCAGTCTCAGTGGCAAAGAGCAGGAAATGCGCGAAAATTAATGCGAGATGGCCTATCGTTTTTATTGTGTACGAGATGTGTGAAAGATGAATTCCAGCCGACCTTATTTGATGCGTGCCATTTACGAATGGATTGCTGATAACAACATGACCCCGTATTTATTGGTTAATGCCGAACATCCCCATGTGGTGGTGCCGGTGGAGCATGTCAACAACGGTAAAATTATTCTCAACGTTGCTCCCTCGGCAGTGCAAAACCTTGATATGGCGGGTGAAGAGGTCAGTTTCAGTGCGCGTTTCAGCGGCAAACCCATGCATGTCAGTGTACCCGTTCCAGCTGTTCTGGCCATTTACGCACGCGAAAATGGTCGAGGTATGGTGTTTAACGATGATGAAGACCGTGGCCCGGATGAGCCGGGCAAAGAAAAACCCAAACCCGGTGGGCCGCAATTGCGAGTAGTGAAATAAGTCCGCACTACTACAGACGAGTTTCCAGATTTATGGTCGGGCTGTTCTTGGTTTAAACAGACCGCCCAGCAGGAGTCCGACGAGTCCGCCGTAAAAATGAGCATCAACAATGACAGCACCGCCAGCAGCGGCCTCGGAACCCGGCAAAGCTCCGGTCAGCTGTTCCCATGCCAGTTTTGCAGCAATCAGAATCAGCAGCACCCAGGCCGTTTTGTCACCGCTGCGAATATCGGCTACAGCACCGGCCACCAGCATGCCGTGCAGCACGCCGGACAGTCCTACATACCAAACCAGTTTTGGGTTAAAGAGCAATAAACCGAGGCTGATACCCAGCATGAGTGCGGTGATAATGGCAGACCATTGCCAATGATCAAACCGATGGCCGACCAATACCCAGATCAGCACCAGTCCGGCGATATTCAATCCCGTGTGTGACCAGCCCAGGTGTACCAGGTGGCCGGTAAACAGCCGCCAGATTTGACCGTCGTGCAGCAGTGCCGCACGATCAAAGCGTAAAATGGCCGTCAGTTCGGAACCTCCCAGTGCAAATAGCGTCACACACAGGGTCAGGCCCACTGGCAACAGGCTATGAGCACGGAGTTGTGCTAGCGTCACGGAATTCACGCGGTCTCAGCCGCACAAGATTGCGCACGAGTGTTAGTATTCGTCTCATTGGAAATCATCATATATAAGGCTAGTGTAAAGAATGGAGACAAACGTGAAAACCTATAAATCTGTGTCAGGGCGACAATCCGGATTTACCCTTATCGAAGTCATGGTGGTGGTGGTCATTCTCGGAATCCTGGCCGCCATTGTTGTGCCGCGCGTGATGGACCGTCCTGATGCTGCACGCACCACCAAGGCCCAGGCGGATATTCGCGCTTTGGAAAGTGCGCTGAAGCTTTACAAACTCGACAACTTTGTTTACCCCAATACCGATCAGGGTTTGCAGGCGTTAATCAGCAAGCCCGGTGGCACACCTGAGCCCCGCAACTGGAAACAGTATATGGATCGCCTGCCCAAAGACCCCTGGGGGAATGATTATCAGTATCTTTCACCCGGGGTACAGGGTGCCATTGATGTTTTTTCACTGGGAGCTGATGGTCAGCCTGGTGGTGACGATGCCAACGCAGATGTGGGTAACTGGGGTCTGCAATAGCGCTGCCTGACCATTGTCCTCGTCGCCAGGAGCCCGGGTGAGGCAATTTATGACTTTATCTCCAATACTGTCAAAACACCCCGGTGGAAAAGCACACGCCGGTTTTACCTTGCTTGAGCTGCTGGCGGTGATTGTGATCATCGGCATCATTATCAGTTTTGCCAGTCTTTCTATTGGCCAAAATGCCAGTCGTATCGTACAGGATGAGGCAGAACGCCTGCATGGCCTGATTCAGCTGGCCGGCGAAGAGGCCGTATTGCAGGGGCGTGAACTGGCACTGGAATTTGACCATGATCGTTACCGGTTTTTAGAGCTGGGTAAAGAAGACTGGCTGCCAGTGGAAGAGGACAACATGTTGCGTGAACGGCCACTGCCCGAGGCTGTTGAGCTTGAATTGCTGCTGGAGGGCGTCGAAACCAGCTTTGAAGACAAAGAAAACCTGCCGCGTATCTTTATTTTTTCCAGTGGTGAGCTGACCCCTTTTGCGATGACGTTGAAAACAGATGAAGGTGAGGAATATTCACTGCAAGGCCTGATTAATGGCAAATTGATTCTGACTCGGGCAGACGAAGATGAAAACGATTAAGGTTTTTTCAGCCCCGTCATTACTGCGTGCCGGTCCGTGCCGGAATGAGGGTGGATCGGGCCATCAGGGTTTTTCAAGAATCACCCGCTGCCAGGGTTTCACTCTTCTGGAAGTAATTGTTGCATTGGCCGTTATCGCTTTTTCTCTGGCCGCTGCTGCCAGCGCCGTTTCCAATAGTGCGGGCACGGCTTCCAGTCTGCAACAACGCACCTATGCCCATTGGGTGGCGATGAATAAAATGACCGAGTTGCACGCCACTAAAAAATGGCCGTCTACCAGCACCACCAAAGGCAGCACATTGATGGCGCGTCATGAATGGTTCTGGTCAGTGAAAGTGAGCAAAACACCGAATCAGAAAATTCGCCGTGTGGATGTGCGTGTGCGCGCGGATGAAAATGATGAATCCCCCCTGGTGACGCTGACCGGGTTTATAGGTCAGTCGTGATCATGACGGGCAAAAAACAAGCGGGTTTTACCCTGTTGGAATTATTGGTGGCGCTGGGTATTTTTGCGTTGCTGGCAGCAATGGCTTATAGCGGTCTTAACAGTGTCATGACCGCCCGGCAGGTGACGACAGAGCATGCCGAGCGCCTTAGTCAGCTACAGATGGCCTTTTTATGGTTAGGTCGCGATATTGAACAAGCGATTGATCGTCCGATTCGTAACGAATATGCCGAAGTCCGGCCCGCCATGCTGGGGGTGGAGACCGGGCGTTATCAACTGGAGCTGACACGTACCGGCTGGCGTAATCCGGCAGGGCGGGCGCGCAGCAATTTACAACGGGTGGCCTACGGGCTGCGTGACGGAAATTTGCTGCGTGTTTACTGGAATGTGCTGGACCGTGCGCAGGACAGTGAACCACTGGAAAGTGTGTTGCTGGAAGGTGTTGATAAGCTGGAATTACGTTTCCTCAACGACAAAAATGCCTGGCAGAATTCCTGGCCCAGCAGTCAGTTGGGTGGAGTAGCCAGCACGACACCACCCCGTGCGGTAGAAGTGACACTGGAAACCAAAGCCGAAGGCCGTATTACCCGGCTGTTCCGGGTGCCCGGTTGATGACACTTGTGAATCCTAAATACAAACAACAGGGCGTGGCCCTGATTACAGCGCTATTGGTTGCCGCGTTAGTTACCGTGGTTGCCGTAGCCATGGCCTCGCGTCAACAGTTGGATATTCGTCGTACCGGTAATATGCTGGAGGCGGATCAGGCCTATATGTATGCGCTTGCTGCGGAATCCTGGGTCACCCAGATACTAAAAGAAGACAAGCAAAAAACGCAAATTGATACATTGACTGAAGACTGGGCGATGAAGCTGCCACCCATTCCCATTGAAGGCGGTGTTATCACTGGCAGTGTTGAAGACCTGCAAGGTCGGTTCAATCTCAATAACCTGATTGCGAGCAATGCCGGCGGTGGTGAGGATAATACAGCCAATAATGGCAAACCGGACCAGGCACAAATCAAGATATTGCAGTCGTTGCTTGCACAGGTCAGTTTCGCGGAAGAAAAAGTGCAACTTTCACCTTTTATGGCTAACCGGGTCGCCGACTGGATTGACGCCAATCTCAATGCGTTGGCCGATGGCGCTGAAGATTTACTGTATCTGGGGTTGGATATCCCGTACCGGACGGCCAATCGCCCGATGGCCAGTTCCAGCGAGCTGGCAGCTGTGGCCGGGTTTTCACTGCGTGACGTGTCTGCCTTGTTACCGTTAGTGACGGCCTTGCCCGTCAGCACGGCGATCAATGTGAATACGGCACCGGAGATGGTATTGCTGAGTCTGCATGAAGACATCACCCCGCGTATTGCCACCGAGTTGGCGGCGATGCGTATGAACACGGCTTTTGAAACAGTGGACGAGTTCGTGAAAAAATTAAAAGATGATTATGATATTACCCTGGATAAAAAACGGGTCAGTGTCAGCAGTGAGTATTTTCTGGTGAGCAGCGAAGCGGTTATTGGCCGCACCACGCTGCGCATGTACAGCCTGTTGGAAAGAAAGGAGAATATCATTAAAGTGATGAACCGAGGTATTGGCTCGTATTAGACTGTGAATTAAGAGCTAAATCGTTTTGTGAACAATCTGGTGGGAACCGCTGCGCTTAAAAACTTGGTACAGGTTAAAATAATGCACGTCAGGAACATCTTCCCCAATGATCGGGGGAATACAGGCGGGTTCATGCAGAAATTTTATTTTCTGAATCGTCAAAAACAGTGATTAGAAACAAAGAAAAATAAACCCACGTCACTCGAATGATTGTTATCACTCTCAAACGACGGATTAATGAAAATTTTTATTTAAATAATTAACAAACTCGCTTAGCCTGACGGCCGCACCCCATAGAGTACACCCTATAAAAAATGCAACGTACAGAACTTAAAAATACCCGCCGTTGCGTGGTTAAAATCGGCAGCGCCTTGTTAACCGCCAATGGTCAAGGGCTGGACCGTGATGCTATTGCCAATTGGGCGGCACAAATGGCCGGGCTGCGTGCAAAGGGTATCGACGTGGTGCTGGTGTCCAGTGGTGCGGTGGCCGAAGGTATGATGCGTCTCGGCTGGGCTCAGCGCCCGCACGCGCTATTCGAGCAACAGGCTGCTGCTGCTGTGGGGCAAATGGGTTTGGTACAGGCCTACGAATCCTGCTTTCAGCAGCATGGTATCCATACCGCCCAAGTACTGCTCACTCATGAAGACCTTTCTGATCGTCAACGCTATCTCAATGCCCGCAGCACGTTGCGTGCGTTACTGAGGCTCGGCGTGGTGCCAGTGGTCAATGAAAATGACACTGTGGTTACCGATGAAATCCGTTTTGGTGACAACGATACCCTGGCTGCGCTGGTGGCCAATTTATTGGAAGCGGACTGCCTGATTATTCTTACTGATCAGGCGGGGTTGTTCGACAAAGACCCGCGCACCCATGCTGATGCCAAACTGATTGACACTGCCAGTGCTAATGACATATCGCTGGAGGCGCTGGTGGGGGAGGCTGGTGCATTGGGTCGTGGCGGCATGTTGACCAAGTTGCGTGCTGCCCGGCTGGCTGCACGTTCCGGTGCAGCGACGGTGATTGCTCATGGCCACGAAACAGATGTGTTGGCTTTCGTGCTGGCGGGCAAAACGGTTGGCACGCTGTTATCGACAAAACAGGAACCACTGGCTGCCCGCAAGCAGTGGCTGGCGGGTCATTTGCAATTGCGCGGTAAGCTGGTGTTGGATGGCGGTGCGGTGTGCGTGCTGCGAGAGTCTGGCCGCAGCTTGTTACCGGTGGGTGTGATAGCTGTCAGTGGTAATTTTAAGCGCGGTGAAGTGGTTGCCTGTGTGGATCAAAAGGGGGCGGAAGTGGCACGAGGCCTGGTGAATTACAGTGCCATCGAGGCGCAAAAAATCAAAGGATTGCCGACCGGTAAAATGGAAATGGTGCTGGGGTATGTGGACGAGCCGGAACTGATTCACCGGGACAATCTGGTTTTGTGTTGATGGGGATTGTATGAGGTTGAATAATGTCCGGCCCAGGCTAAGCAGGCTAGGGTGGAACAAGTATAGCGGTTCCACCAAACGGGAGAGAGACATATTCAACCTGAATCTGGCCGCGTTGCGCGTCGTCGCAATAGCGGGTTATTACTCTTTGTTGCGCCTTGCCAGCCACAAAATTCAACGCACTCTACAGGCTATTCAACGACGGATTTTAGGCTCAAGGTTCGATCAGTTATCGACATCCACCTTGGGTCGTTATTGCATGAGGGCTTTTTTCTGTTTCAGGCGGTCAGGTCGTTGATTTTTTTTGTCAGTGGTATGGGCGCAGAGGCTATTTTTGTTCCTTATCGCCTATTGGTGGAACCGCTGCGCTTGTTCCACCCTACCGTTTTATTCTGTATTGAACAAAATAAAAAATCGGTAATATCCCAGCTTTATCCTCTTCCCAGGTCGGGCTTGGCTTGACGGGCTCCATGGTTTTTGGCGCATTCCGGACGCTTTATCACAGATACAAAAAAGCCGACCAGAAAGGTCGGCTTTTTTGTATTTTACAAACGTGCTTACAGCGCGCGAATGCGGGTATTCAAACGACTCTTGTGGCGGGCGCCCTTGTTGGCACTGATGAGACCCTTGCCTGTAGCACGGTCAATAACCGGCACGGCATCTTTGTACAGGGTTTCAGCCTTGTCTTTTTCACCAGCATCAATGGCATAAACCACTTTTTTTACGGCGGTGCGAAAGGCGGCGCGCTGGCCGGCATTAAGCTGACGACTCTTTTCCGCCTGGCGGGCGCGTTTTCTGGCTTGTGCTGAATTGGCCAAAGTCTTACTCCATTTGTTCGTTGTTCGGGTGGTTAATTCGTGTCCCGGCAGCGGGCGTAAAGCCAACACCAGAGAGGGCGCACAATATGCGGTTTTATGTGTCATTTGTCAACTAATTTGTAACGACCGAACCAGCAAATAATGACGCATTCCAGGCTGAAGAAAGCCGCAGGACAAAGTAGGATGGCATTTGTAACACGTCATTTATCAGTGCCACTATCACGCGGCCTTCTGATGTATTATGCGGTCTTGTCCGGAGGTTTAAACGCCTGAATGCTGGCTGGAGGCATGCCGAAATGACGGTGTTTTTAGTAAAAAATGCTAACGAAATGATTTAGCACCTAACTCACATTCTATTATAAAAGCCAACAAAAACAACACTCTTGATGACGTCAGCCCCATGAGCCGCCGCCTGCTGAAGTCCACTGGAATCGTCAGCGCCATGACCACCTTGTCGCGGGTGCTGGGTTTGGTGCGCGACGTGGTGTTTGCCCAGTTTCTCGGTGCGGGTGGTGCCACGGATGCTTTTTTTGTCGCTTTCAAAATCCCCAATTTTCTGCGTCGTTTGTTCGCCGAAGGCGCTTTCGCCCAGGCTTTTGTACCGGTGCTCACAGAATACAAAACGCAGCGCAGTGAGGCTGAGGTGCGCAATCTGGTACAAAATGTCGCCGGAACGCTGGGTGGTATTTTATTCGTGCTGACGGTATTGGCGGCGGTGGCCTCTCCGGCATTAGTGATGTTGTTTGCCCCCGGCTTCATTGATGAGCCGGCGCGTTTTGACCTCACTGCAGAAATGCTGCGTATCACTTTTCCTTATCTGTTGTTCATTTCGATGGTAGCGTTGGCAGGCAGTATTCTTAATGCCTTTGGCCGGTTTGCAGTACCGGCATTTACGCCAGTGTTTCTTAATGTGGTGCTTATTGGCGTTGTCATCTGGGCTGCCCCTCATTTTGAAAAACCGGTGGTGGCATTGGCCTGGGGGGTGTTCATTGCCGGTATTGTGCAACTGCTGTTTCAGCTACCTTTTTTGAAGCGCCTTGGCTTGTTGATGTGGCCCAAATGGGGAGTGCGTGACGAAGGTGTACGACGCATTGGTAAGCTCATGTTGCCTGCGATTTTTGGTTCTTCTGTGGCGCAGATCAATCTGTTGTTTGATACGATTATTGCCTCGTTTCTGGTGGCGGGCAGTGTGTCGTGGCTGTATTACTCTGACCGGCTGGTGGAATTTCCACTGGGTGTGTTTGGCATCGCGCTGGCCACGGTGATTTTGCCCAGCCTGTCGCAAAAACATGCGGAATCTGATCCGGCGGCCTTTTCCCGTACCCTCGACTGGGCGCTGCGCTGGGTGCTGGTGATTGGCGCACCTGCGACGGTGGGCCTGTTTGTATTGTCCGGCCCCATACTCACTACGCTGTTTTACTACGGCGCTTTCGATATTCAGGATGTGGACATGGCGCGTCTCAGTCTCATGGCTTACTCTCTGGGTTTGTTGGGGTTTATTGGCGTAAAAGTGCTCGCTCCTGGCTATTATGCCCGGCAAAATATCAAGACCCCGGTGCGTATTGGCATCATCGCCATGGTGATCAATATGGGGCTCAATATTGTTTTTGTCGTGCCCATGGTGATGTTTGATATTGAAGGTCCGCACAGTGGTCTTGCGCTGGCCACTGCCTGTTCAGCGTTCATCAATGCGGGTTTGTTGTTTCGCGGTTTGCGGAAAGAAGGTGTATTGCAAGTGTTACCAGGCTGGGGGCTGCTGGCTGTGCGTGTACTGATAGCCAGTTTGTTGATGGCTGCTGTGCTGGTTTGGGGGGCAGGGGATTTGTCGGGCTGGCTGCAATGGCATTTGTGGCAGCGGGTCGGTGGGTTGGTGTTATGGATTGCTGTTGGAGGGGGAGTTTATTTTGGTGCCTTGTGGGTGATGGGAATAAAAATACGGGAGCTGATGGGGCGAGCTAACCCCCTTTAGCGATTCGATAGATCAACCAGCGATCCGGGCATTGTGAAACGTTTAGTGTAATTCATCGTTTTGTTGCGGGGTATGTTCGATGAAATCCGGTGTCGGAGCACCGGGAATGCGGTGACTTTCATCGGCCCAGGCACCCAGGTCAATCAGCTTGCAGCGTTCGTTACAAAAAGGGCGATGGAGGTTTTCCGGCGTCCATTCGACGGGCTTTTTACAGGTGGGGCATTTTACCGTTTTTGATTTCATGTTCTTGCTCATATTAAGAAAGTGTTGCGCGTATTTTTATAATGCACAGCAGCTGATGTGGAATTCCACGTCAACGTCGGTCTGGGCCGGGCGTATGGTGTCGCTGGCATTTAAAAAACGTGCCGTGAAACGGTGTTTGCCGGCGCTGATTTCCACAAAGTATGGCGAGTTGGCGGGTAACCAGACGCGAATCAGTTGGTAAGGCGTGTCGGTGTTCAGGTTTTGCTGGTAGTTTCCACCCGTGGCGACTTGCGGTACGGTGTCAGCGCTTTCACGGATCAGTTTTAACATCAGTTCCACCGACAGGCGCAGGGTATCCAGTGTGCCCAGCCAGTAACGTAATTTTTCGATACGCACGTCAGCCGGTTGTTTTAACCAATGACGGTAAGGTGGCAGGTCAAAATCACACAGGCCGCCGGGAATACCACTACGCTGAATCACCAGTTTGAACAGTTCATTCTCGCGCAGTTCCTGCGCCAGTTGGCCATCCATGCTGTGCAATTGTGTTTTGAAACCGCCCAGAGTAGTGAGCAATTGGTCGAGGGTATCAGTATTGACACCAGGGGTTTGTGTGAGAGCAGTGAGGGTGCTATTGATACGATCCAGCTCTTTGATGACCTCGGTTTTCATGTCAACGCGACTGACGATACTCAGGATTTCCAGCAGCGCAGTGAGACTGTTGTGGCTATCCCATACCGCATCGCCACGCAGATTGTGACGAGCGAGACGGAACAGGAATTCCAGGCGCAGGAAAAAGCGCAGGCGCTCATTGAGCGGGTGCTCGTAGATGGTGGCAGTGGTCACATTAGGCATGCTGGTTTTGCAGGCTCGGATTTGTAGGGTGGTTAATTGGTCGCCATTCTCCCTGAGTTAGCGAGGGTGGGCAAGTTGTTGGTATTGTTGGTGCAGCGTCGCCACCTGGGCTTGCAGGGCGGGAAGGTCGGTGTCGTTATGAATAATATCATCGGCAGCGGCGAGTCGAGTGCTCCGGTCGGCCTGGCTGTGGATGACGGCGTTGATGTGTGCGTTGTTAAGGCCGTCGCGTTGACTGGCACGTTGTTGCTGCTGTGCCGGGGAAGTATCGACCACCAGCACGCGATCCACCAAATCGGTCCAGCCGCTTTCAATGAGCAGCGGTACGCTGAGTATCACATAGGCCGGTGGGTGCATACTTTCGCGTAACGTTCCGAGTTGTTGTCGTGCGGCTTCGTGGGCGCGTGGATGCAGGATAGCTTCGAGCATTTGGCGTTGCCTGGGGTGAGCGAAGATGCGCTCGCGTAACCGGGGACGGTCAAGTTCGCCATCCGTGGTGAGTAAGTCGGCACCCAGTTGCTCGACAATTTCTTGCAATGCGGGTTGTCCGGGGACAACCAGCTCTCGCGTGAGCTGATCGGCATCAATCACCGGAGCGCCCAGTTTTTCAAAATACTGGCTGACGGTAGTCTTGCCGCTACCGATGCCGCCGGTGAGTCCAATAGTGAGCATGCGTGGAAGATACCCGAGCAGGGAGGAAACGCCAAGCCATGTGCTTGTCAGTATATATCTTACTGTAGACCCGAGAAACGCAGGTAGGCGTTGTTGATGTCGTGTCCCCATAATAAGGCAATCCAGCCAGCGGTGGCGAGGTACGGCCCAAAAGGGATGGGGATGTTACGGTTCCGGCCGCGCAGCAGGATGAGCGTGATGCCCACCACAGCCCCTACGGCAGATGACAAAAGAATAATCACCGGTAACATTTGCCAGCCCATCCAGGCACCGAGCAGGGCTAATAGCTTGAAATCGCCGTAACCCATGCCTTCTTTGCCGGTGATAAGCTTGAAGGCCCAATAAACAATCCACAGACTGAGATAACCAGCGATAGCGCCGATAATGGCGGTGGGGCTGTCAACGAAAACGGACCACAGGCTTAATGCCAGACCTAACCACAAAAAGGGCAGTGTGATGTTGTCAGGCAGTAGTTGATGGTCAAAGTCGATCATGGTCAGGGCGATGAGTGCCCAGGTGAAAAACAGTGCGGCGAGTGCGGGCCAGGTAAAGCCAAAATGCCAGGCGACCACGATTGACAGCAAGGCAGTGATGAATTCGATGAGGGGATAACGGATGGAAATTTTTTTACTGCAAGAAGAACAACGGCCGCGTAACCAGAGATAGCTGAGCACGGGGATGTTTTCCAGAATGGTGATGGAATGCCCGCAGTGGGGACAACGGGAGCGGGGAGCGGAGAGGGTGAGTTTTTCCTCTGTATTCGGGGATGGCGTGTTATTTTCAGTCAGCTCGGCGCAATGCGCTCGCCATTCGCGTTCCATCATCACCGGCAAACGGTGAATAACCACGTTGAGGAAGCTGCCCACTGTCAGCCCCAGCAGCCCGGCAACAGAAAAATAGAATGCCGGGCTGCCGCTTAATAGCTCAATGATAGCCATAAAACAGTGGTTTGAAATTCGTAATGGTTGAATGTGGCGTCAAAGCTATACCACGGCACCCATTTTGAAAATCGGCAGGTACATGGCGATAACCAGGCCGCCGATGAGCACACCGAGTACGGCCATGATCAAAGGTTCCAGCAAACTACTGAGGCCATCGACCATGTTATCCACTTCTTCCTCGTAGAAGTCAGCGACCTTGGCCAGCATGGAGTCTACGGAACCGGTTTCTTCACCGATGGCGAGCATTTGCACCACCATGTTGGGGAACAGGCCGGTTTCTTTCATGCAGACGTTAATCATTTGACCGGTGGCCACCTCATCTTTCATGCCCAGTATGGCCTTGGTGTAGACATAGTTGCCAGAGGCATTGGCCACTGTTTCCATGGCTTCTACCAGCGGCATGCCCGCAGCGAACATGGTGGACAGGGTCCGGGCAAAACGGGCGATAGTGGCCTTGGTGATGATGTCGCCGATGATGGGTAGCTTGAGGATAGCGCGATCTATTATTTCATTGAATTTTTTGGAGCGCTTTTTGAGTTGCACCATGACATAGACGGCACCACCCAGCGCACCAAAGATGGCCCACCACCATTCCTGGAATACTTTTGAGAGTTCAACCACAAATTTCGTCAAAGCCGGAAGGTCGCCACCAAAGCTGGTGAACATGGCTTCAAACTGGGGGATAACAAAAATCAGCAAAATGGCGGTGATGATAAAGGATACAACAACAATGGCAGCGGGGTAGAACAGCGCTTTTTTGATTTTTCCCTTGATGGCCTCTACTTTTTCTTTGTAAGTGGCGATTTTATCTAACAGGGTTTCCAGAATACCGGCTTGCTCACCGGCATGTACTAGGCTGCAATAGAGATCATCAAAGTAAAAGGGGTGTTTGGCCAGTGCCTCAGCCAGAGATGAGCCTCCCTCCACCGTATTTTTCACATCCATGATGAGGTCTTGCATGCTGGGGTTTTCATGACCTCTACCGACAATCTCAAAGGCTTGTACCAGAGGTACACCGGCAGACATCATGGTGGCCAACTGGCGACTGAACACAGAAATATCACTTGCGGTGATTTTTTTCTTTTTGGCACCAAACAGCGATTTGGGTTTTTTCTTCACTTTCAGCGGAGTTATACCCTGGCGTCGCAGGTCGGCTTTTACCAAAGCAATGGTAGAGCCGGAAAGCTCGCCCTTGGTGCGTTTACCCTGTTTGTTCATGCCTTCCCAAATGTAGAGGTCAGCAGTTGCTTGTTTAGCCATAGTTTATTCCTGGGTTTTGTTTTGTATTCTATACTACGAATCGTTACTCTTTGGTGACACGGTTGACATCTTCGAGACTGGTGATGCCTTGTTTGACCTTCAGCAACCCGGATTGCCGAAGGTCGTTGATGCCCTCTTTCCGAGCCTGGTCTGCCAGCTGTATGGCGTTACCTTCGGCCATAATGATACGGGACATTTCATCTGAGATGGGCATTACCTGGTAGATGCCAACACGCCCTTTATAGCCACCATCGCACTGGTCGCACCCTACCGCTTTGTAAATTTTAAGCTCAGGTAAATCTTCCTCTTTAAAACCCTCCGCCAGCAAAGCCTCTTTGGGGATGTCAGCAGGTTTTTTGCAGCTGTTACACAAACGGCGCGCCAGGCGCTGAGCAATAATCAGCGATACCGATGAGGCGATATTAAACGGTGCAATGCCCATGTTGATCATCCTGCTCAGGGTTTGCGGGGCGTCATTGGTATGCAGGGTAGAGAGCACCAGGTGACCTGTTTGCGCTGCTTTGATGGCGATTTCACCCGTTTCGATGTCACGAATCTCGCCCACCATGATGATGTCCGGATCCTGGCGTAAAAAGGCTTTGAGGGCAGAAGAAAAGGTCAGCCCCACTTTGGGCTCCACGTTGACCTGGTTGATACCTGCCAGGTTGATTTCCACAGGGTCTTCTGCTGTCGAAATATTTTTATCTTCCGTATTGAGAATATTCAGGCCTGTGTACAGTGAAACGGTTTTACCACTGCCGGTAGGGCCGGTGACCAGAATCATGCCTTGGGGTTGTTGCAAGGCATCCATGTAAAGTTGTTTTTGATCCTCCTCGTAGCCCAGAGCATCGATACCCAGCTGCGCGCTGGTCGGGTCAAGAATACGCAACACGATTTTTTCACCGTACAGGGTGGGGCAGGTGTTGACACGAAAATCGATAGCCCGGTTTTTGGAGAGCTTCATTTTCATGCGCCCGTCCTGAGGCACTCGGCGTTCAGAGATATCCAGCCGTGATAATACCTTTAGACGTGCAGAGATGCGACGATTGAGAGCCACAGGTGGTGTGGCAATCTCCTTGAGCACACCATCGCGACGGTAGCGCACCCGGTAGGTTTTTTCATAGGGCTCGAAATGCACATCCGAAGCACCGGTGTTGATGGCATCCAGTAAGATTTTGTTCACAAAACGTACTACGGGGGCATCATCGACATCGGCATCGCTGGTTGAGTCATCTTCAATTTCATCACCACCGCCGATATCCAGATCATCAAGGTCACCATCACCGGACATATCAGCAAGTGAAGTATCGGCACCCGCCATGGCTTTTTCAATGACATCTTTAAGCTTGCTTTCTTCGACCAGTACGGCCTCGGTGTTTGCTCCTACATGAAACTTGATTTCATCCAGCGCTGTCAGGTTGGTGGGATCAGAGACAGCGACAAACAGCCGATTACCCCGTTTGTAAAGAGGCAGGGCGCGATGTTTGCGCACCAGTTTTTCATCCACCAGTTTGGTGATTTCAGCTTCCAGCTCGATAGACCCGATATCAAATACAGGGATGCCAAATTCCTCTGAGGCCACTGTGGCAATGACTTTTCCGTCCAGCAGCTTTTTTTCCACCAGATAGCTGACCAGCGGCGATTTTTTTTTGTCGCTTTCCTTCTGAGCCTTCAGGGCGTCTGCTTCAGCAAGGTGGCCGCCGTCAACCAGTCTGCGGGCCAGTCCATTGAGTGTCATTTGTGCATTTGGTGTGGACATCAACTTTTTACTATTTGGATTGGTGTGAATGTGTTCATGTTTCGGTCAGCTGTAGTCCTGGATATTGCGTTGTGTGCGTGTCCGGTAGGTCAGACACGGTTCCTGTCAGGTAATACGTATTTATTAATCAAATAGTTGCAGGAGAAAAAATGAATCATTTTTTCGCACTGGTTTTGCCGTGGATAAGGTTTAAAAAGGTAGTGCCTGTTCTTAATCAATGTTGTTGATGCCATGTTTCCAATTGACGGACTGGTTTTGCATATTTTTAGCGAGGCCGCTACCGTGTGGCATATAAATAGCAGGCTTGATAAATTCATGTCAAATCAATATGTTGTACAGGCAGCCATTATGGAGGCCTCCTCTAGAGGCCGCCACCCCGAACTACTATACTGTAGCGGCAGGCGTTGGGGAAAATTTAGATGATGACAGCTTTGGCTAAACATCAAGATTCAGCCTGGGCTCGGGTTATGCCTGGCATCAAGCTTGACACGTACCAGACGAAGCTTGAGAGGCTGTGTCGGTATCCTTGTTGCTTACGCTGTTCGATTGATTTCTATTGGGTGTAAGGGTAATGATGGCCTGTTTTTCTGGCCGTTGCCGGTGACTCTTGCCCAAACCTTTGCCACACTACCGTCCCATGCAAATTATCCGCAATCTTCAAAACCTGAAACCTTGCCACCATGGTTGCGTTGCCACTATCGGCAACTTCGATGGCGTACACCTGGGTCATCAGGCTGTGCTTGGTCAGTTGGCGGAAAAAGCTGACGAACTTAACCTGCCGCTTACCGTTGTCACTTTTGAGCCTCAGCCCCAGGAGGTTTTTCGTCCCGGACAAGCCCCCCCCCGTTTGACCCGCTTCCGGGAAAAAGTGCAGGTTTTGCGGCGTTACGCAGTGGAGCGTGTGCTGGTTTTGCACTTCAACACGCGATTTTCCAAACAGTCTCCCGATGAGTTTATTCAACGTTTGTTAGTGGATGGCCTGGGTGTGAAATATCTGGTGATCGGTGATGACTTTCGTTTTGGCAAAGACCGTGCAGGTGATTTTGCCATGTTGCAGGCAGCAGGCAGGCAACAGGGTTTTGAGGTCGTGAACATGCATACTTTTGCACTGGATGGTGAACGGGTGAGTAGTACACGGGTGCGGACAGCGCTGGATAAGGGGGATCTTAATGCGGCAGAAAAGTTGCTGGGACGACGGTATCGCATGAGCGGGCGAGTGGCTCACGGTGATAAAAAGGGTCGCACCATTGGTTTTCCCACTGCCAATATTCACTTGCATCGTATTACCACGCCGTTGCGCGGGGTGTTTGCCGTGGAGTTGTTTGGTGTTACAGGTGAGCCGTTGTCCGGGGTGGCCAACCTGGGTACCCGGCCAACAGTGGGGGGGGTGCGCACGTTGCTGGAGGTGCATTTGTTTGATTTTGACGGCGATATTTATGGCCATCATGTGCATGTGGATTTTTTACTGAAGCTGCGAGATGAGCAGCGTTTTGGTTCGCTTGATGCGTTAACGGCACAAATTACGCGGGATGCCGGGCAGGCGCGGGCATTTTTCGCGCGGCCATAGACGGTGTGTTGACAGGTTTATTCCTGTTTATGATCCGGGGGTTCCTTGTATTGGTCCCGGTCGCCTTCCGGGAAGGGGTAGCGGTATTTGCCATAACGGATAAGCAGTGCGGACCCGGCCAATATCAGGATGGCGGCGGCGACGGCAATGACTTCCCAGCTGTCGATGTTTTTGATGTCCAGTGCCAGATAACGGGCGAGAGCCACAATGGCAATGTACAGTGGCATGCGCACCGGTAATTTACCGGAGTCCAGGTACACAGCCACCATGGCGACGACTTCAAGGTAAATGAACAGCAGCAAAAGGTCGGCCAGGGTGACTTTCGCTTCGGCCACCATGCGGAGGATTTCCTGGGCTCCCGCAATGAGGGTGGCGATGGTAATAATGGCCAGCCCGGCGTATTCGATGAGTTTAAGCAGGCGTCGGCTTGCTTTGTAGGTTTTACTTGTCATTAGGGGTAGATTAGCACGGAAATGTGAACAAGATATGACCATGCGGGGTTTCATCAGTGTTTGCTAGCCGCCGACCATGGTGAGCGGGTAAAATACCCCGCTTTGGTGGTTTTCTTTAGTGAGCCTGCCTGATTCAACCTTCATTCTACTGAGAGATGCCTTAACGTGAGCGAGTCGAACGACTACAAATCTACCCTGAACCTGCCTCAAACTGATTTTCCCATGCGCGGTAATCTGGCCAAACGCGAGCCGGATATGTTGAAAAAATGGGAGGCAACAGGCCTGTATCAAAAACTGCGTGCGAGGGGAAGGGGCCGGGAAACGTTTATTCTGCATGATGGCCCACCCTATGCCAATGGCGATATTCATATCGGCCATGCGGTAAACAAGGTGCTGAAAGATATCATTGTTAAATCCAAAACCCTCAGTGGTTTTGATGCGCCTTATGTGCCGGGCTGGGATTGTCATGGTCTGCCCATTGAGCTCAATGTGGAAAAAAAGATTGGCAAGGCCGGAGTAAAAGTCGATGCCGCTACTTTTCGTGAGGCCTGTCGCACGTACGCGCAAAAACAGGTGGATGGCCAGCGTGAGGATTTCAAACGCCTGGGGATTTTCGGTGATTGGGATAATCCGTATTTGACCATGGATTTTCAATTTGAGGCGGATATTATTCGCACGCTTGGCAGAATCATCGATGCGGGGCATTTGCACAAAGGCTCCAAGCCGGTACATTGGTGTACTGATTGCGGTTCGGCGCTGGCCGAAGCGGAAGTGGAATACGAAGACAAAACCTCGTTGGCGATTGATGTGCGTTTTGCGTTGCTGGATGAATTGGCGCTGTTTGCGCGTGTTCATCATGTCGAAGACAGTGACGGTAAAAAACACACAGGCGAGGGCCCTCTTTCTGTCGTTATCTGGACAACGACGCCATGGACATTGCCGGCCAATCAAGGGGTTGCAGTGAATCCGGAGCTGGATTATGTCGTGGTGCAAACGGAAGGCGAGCAAGGGCCGGAGCGTTTGATTCTCGCCGAGGCTTTACTGAAAGATGCCATAGGACGTTGGAGTCGCAGTGATTATCGTGTGATTGCCTATTGTCGTGGTGCTGATCTTGAAGGCCTGAAGCTGGGGCATCCTTTTTACGCACGCGAAGTGCCGGTGATTCTGGGGGATCATGTCACCACTGAATCCGGCACCGGCTGCGTGCATACCGCGCCTGGTCATGGTCAGGAGGATTTTGTGGTGGGTATGAAGTATCACCTGCCAGTGGAAAATCCCGTGGGTGGCAACGGCGTGTTTTTACCGGAGACAGAATTGTTTGCCGGTCAGCACGTCATGAAAGCCAACCCGCAAGTGGTCGAGGTATTGAAAGCCAAAGGCACGCTGGTGCATGAAGAAGCATTGCGTCACAGCTATCCGCATTGCTGGCGGCATAAAACACCGATCATTTTCCGTGCCACACCGCAATGGTTTATCAGCATGACTAAAAATGGCTTGCGTGATGCGGCGATGAAAGAAATTGAAAAAACAAACTGGATGCCCGACTGGGGCAAGGCACGTATTGAAGGCATGGTTACCAATCGCCCGGACTGGTGTATCTCCCGCCAGCGTACCTGGGGGGTGCCGATCCCGTTATTTGTGCATGAGCAAACAGGCAAGTTGCATCCCGATACGCAAACATTAATTGAGCAGGTCGCGTTGCGAGTGGAAGAAAAAGGCATTGATGCCTGGTTTCAGTTAGACGCAAAAGAATTATTGGGCGATGCGGCGGATGAATATCAAAAAGTCAGCGACACGCTGGACGTGTGGTTTGATTCCGGGGTGTCTCATGCCAGCGTGCTGGATCGACGCGATGATTTGGCACGTCCGGCGGATTTGTATCTGGAGGGCTCGGATCAACACCGCGGCTGGTTTCAGTCATCCTTGCTCACCTCGGTGGCGATTACCGGTAAGGCACCGTTCCGCTCCGTACTGACTCATGGTTTTACCATCGACACCAAAGGGCTGAAAATGTCCAAGTCCATGGGTAATGCGATTGCGCCGCAAAAGGTGGTGAATAATCTGGGTGCGGATATTTTGCGTCTGTGGATTGCGGGTGTGGATTATCGCAATGAGATGACGGTTTCCGACGAAAACTTTAAACGCACTGCCGATGCTTATCGCCGTATCCGCAATACTGCGCGTTTCTTGCTGGCGAACCTGGAGGGGTTTGATCCAGCCAGGCACAGCGTGGCAGCGAATGAAATGCTGGCACTGGATCGCTGGGCTGTAGCGAATGCTGCCAAACTGCAAATAGATATTCGTGAAGCCTGTGACAGTTATGATTTTCATCATGTTTATCAAAAAATGCATCATTTCTGTAATGGCGATCTGGGCAGTTTTTATCTGGACGTGATTAAAGACCGCCAGTACACCACACAGGCGGACAGTTTGGCACGGCGCTCCTGTCAGACCGCTATGTATCATATTATCGAAGGCATGGTGCGCTGGTTTGCACCCATCCTGAGTTTTACCGCAGAAGAGCTTTGGCCATTTATTCCGGGCAAGCGTAGTGAATCTGTTTTTCTGGAACAGTGGTACGCGTTCCCTGAGATTGCCGATAACAGCATGGATCTGGATTTTTGGCAGCAGATACTGGAAGTGCGTGAGGCCGTGAGTAAAGAACTGGAAACCCTGCGTGTTGCTGGTGACATTGGCTCATCATTGGCAGCAGAAGTGGATTTATATTGCGGAGGCGACATTTATGATCGCTTGACGAGTCTGGGTGATGAATTGCGTTTTGTATTGATCACATCGTATGCGCATGTTTATCGCAAAGAGGAACGTAACGCTGAAAAAACCGATGGTGTTGCGCATGCCACACTTGAAAACGGTGACGAGCTTTATATCGCAGTATCACCTTCGGCACATGCCAAATGTACCCGTTGCTGGCACCATCGCGAAGATGTGGGTACGAATAATGCGCACCCCGAACTGTGTGGTCGTTGTGTTGATAATGTAGAGGGTTCCGGCGAACAACGCCGGTTTGCCTGAGCATTGAATATGTCGAGTTCAAACAATATGTTGAAATGGTTATGGTTGTCCGCGTTAGTGGCGGCGCTGGATTTGGCCACAAAGGCCGTTGCATCACACTATCTGGTGTTATATCAACCGGTGCCGGTATTCCCCGGGTTTAACTGGACGCTGGCACATAACTCCGGTGCAGCGTTCAGTTTTCTTGCGTCTGAGTCGGGTTGGCAGCGCTGGTTTTTCAGTGTAATTGCGTTAGTGGTGAGTATTGGCATTACTATCTGGATTAAACGCCTGAAACCGACGGAAACCTGGCTGGCGGTGGCGCTGGCTCTGGTGCTGGGGGGGGCTGTTGGTAATTTGTGGGATCGTGTGACACTGGGTTATGTCGTGGACTTTATTGACGTGTATTATCAGCAGTCACATTGGCCTGCGTTTAATATTGCTGACTCGGCAATCTCTGTGGGTGCCGTGTTGTTGATCATCGACAGCTTTCGCGGTGAGCGTGATAACACTAAAGGTGGCGGTGTTAAAAAAACCAAGATAAAAAACGGAGTGTGATGTGACGGATGAAGTCGCTATTTATCACGGTAGTGGCGTGTCCATGCACTTCACTATTTCTTTAGAGGACGGCACTGTAGCCGAGACCACGCAGGGCGATGATCCGCTGTATTTTGTAATGGGTGATGAAACGTTGGTGGAAGGCCTGGAGCTGGCCTTGTTTGGTCTGAAGGCGGGCGATAAACAAAGTCTGAAAATTGGTCCTGAAACGGCCTATGGCTACCCCGACCCTGACAATGTGCAATCGATGGATCGCACTGATTTCCCGGAAGACATGATGTTGGAACAGGGGATGATTGTGAGTTTTACATTGCCGGATGGTGAAGAATACCCGGGAATGATTACCGACGTGAGTGATGAGCGGGTGACGGTGGATTTCAATCATCCTTTGTCGGGACACGAAATTTTGTTTGAAGTGGAAATACTGGAAGTAACGGGAGGTGAAGAGCCCCCAGCAATGCAGTAATAATCATCTGGTCGATGTATTGGATTCATCAGTCCGCGCTTATTTTTTGACATGAGCATGCCATTCCTGCGAAAGCCGAAATCCAGAAACCCGTTTGTTTAAAAAAGAGAAGGTGAGATGCAAATTTTATTAGCAAATCCGCGCGGCTTTTGTGCCGGTGTCAATCGTGCCATTGAAATTGTAGAGCGTGCGCTGGATTTATTTGGTGCGCCGATCTACGTGCGTCATGAAGTCGTGCATAACCGTTTTGTTGTGGATGGTTTGCGTGACAAGGGCGCTGTTTTTGTCGATGAGCTTGAACATGTGCCGGATAATGGCACAGTGATTTTTAGTGCGCACGGTGTTTCACAGGCTGTACGCAAAGAGGCAACAGAACGTAAGCTGAAAATTTTTGATGCAACGTGCCCGCTGGTGACCAAAGTACACATGGAAGTTGTACGTCATGAAAAGGCATTGGAAGAGGTTGTGCTGATCGGCCATGCCGGACACCCTGAAGTCGAAGGTACTTTGGGGCAGTACATGGGACAGGGCATGTATCTGGTGGAGTCTCCCGAAGATGTGGCAAAGCTGGAAGTGAACAATGTCGATGCACTGGCCTATGTGACCCAGACGACCTTGTCGATGGATGATACCCGGCAGGTAATTGATGCCTTGCGTACACGTTTTCCGAAAATCCGTGGCCCTAAAAAAGATGACATATGTTATGCCACACAAAACCGTCAGGATGCGGTAAAGGATTTGGCAGTACGTTGTGAGTTGGTGCTCGTGGTAGGTTCTGCCAACAGTTCCAACTCCAATCGTCTGCGTGAACTGGCAGAACGTTTGGGTGCCAGTGCCTATTTAATTGATGATGCGGCACAGATTCAGGACGAATGGTTATCTGTATTGGATGAAAAGAGCAATATTGGTGTTACCGCAGGAGCTTCCGCGCCGGATGTGCTGGTGCGTGATGTTATTGAACATTTACAAACACTCACTGGTGCGAAGGTAGTGGAGTCTGATGGGCAGGTGGAAAATGTGGTGTTTTCATTACCGGGAGCACTGTCCCGGTAGAAAAGCAACGTTGTCATCATGGTTGACCGATAGTAATACACCGCGGGCGAGCGTTGAGGTTGTGAACCCCAACGCCATCGCCGAGGTGGGGTTCACAAGCGTGCTTAAAGTGATCTCTTGACACTTTATATGGTTATCTTCCTGTTTTTCAGTTTCCCTCTTGCCAGTAGATTTCCTGTATCGGGTTGGGGTTGCTCATTCCCTCGCATTCGGTGCCGACGCAGTTGATTATTTCGACCTTACCACTACTGCTGTTTTCCCGAAACATAACAGTGGGGGCTGGTGGTATGCCTGGGCGCTTTATGGGCGTGAAGCGATCATTTAATGTCAAAGCGTCGCCAGCATCACCTTCAGTGCGCGTGCGTATGGGTGCGGCATCAAACAGACTGACACGATAGAGGCGGCCTGTACCGGGAGGTGGTCCACAATTGCCTGGTTCGACTTGCGCCGGAGGCGTGTACGTTGTGAAGAAAACCTCGCCATTAAGGGTGATGGAAGGAGCCAGCACTTTTTCACCACTGCCATTGCCGAGAGTGATATACCAGCCAGTGGAGGAGGCTAAAGTGTTGATATCATCCTTGTTGGTGACCAGGCTGTCAGTGGCATCGAATAAATTGCCGTCGCTACCATCGCTGATGGGTGTAATGGTGACATCTTCGGGAATGGGACCGATTACGTAAGGATCACGCAGTGAATAAAAACGGTCGTTTACACGTTCAGCAGCGGTACCATCATCATTCAACGGGTTTAACGGGTGTGCCCGGTAACCGGATCCGATATTAATGGAAATATAGGGGGTTGCACCACGGCGCTGGGTGATGACCACATCTGGTGGGTAATAGAAACGGCGGTTGTCTGCCTCGGTAGTGCCGCCGAGGCTGGCCAACAATACACCTGTACTGGATTTGAGTGCGGAGCGCAGGTCAATACGAAAGATTTGTCCACGCATATCGCCCACATACAAGCGATCTGTGTGACCGTCGCGGTTGCTGTCCATCAGGCGTACATCAGAGGGAATGCTGTGGGTCATTTTTTTCAGTTCCAGATCGGCCCCGCTGTCCTTTGGTCCTGCCCACCACAGGCGTTCGCCGGTCTCAGCGTCTACGATGAAAATGGCGCGGCCGATAGTATCGTCGTCAGTATTCGGTGAATGGTTATCTTGTGCCAGATCATAGCCTCCACCAAAAATCAGCACTTTTCTTGTGTTGTTACCGTCCTTTATGGAGGTCAAGATGGGTTTGGACCAGCTTTGCCCCAGCTCTTCAAAGCCCGGTGTGCCATTTTTGCCACCCCGGATAACCCATTTTAGCGTAGGCGCAGTGCGATCGGTAACATCGAGTGCGTAGTAGTTGTTGCCCCCTCGGCGCATACCGACATAAACATAAACGTGATCCCCTACACCGGTTTCAATGGTGGAATCCCTGTCTTTGTCTTCGACCCAGACCGTGACGTTGCCATCCAGGCCGTAAACCATGGAGCCCGCGTTACTGACCAGTTTTGGCAGGTTGGGCAGCAGCTCTTTGGGAATGAAGGCAAACAGTTCTTTGCCGCCCTCTACAGTACCTTCTTTTTGGGGCGAGGCATCGAGGGCATGCAGAAAGCCATCATTGGTGGCGACAAACAATGTCAGGTCAGCATTCTCCGCATTATCACCGCCGTAGGTGACCAGTGCTGGCTGTGAATGCAATGGGGCGCCGATTTTGGCACTGCGGATGGTGTCGAGTATGCGGGTAAACTCGGCATCGGTTTTTTCGCTATCCTTATCCTTATCTTTATCCTTATCTTTATCCTTATCCTTATCTTTATCCTTATCAGAATCATCCTTATCAGAGACACCGATGCCAAGCATTTTCGCCGTTAGGTTGCTACTGTCGATATTTTTCAATGCATTATTGAATTTACTGATTTCAGGTGTATCGGGAACCAGACCTGTTGCATCATCGTAGTCACCTGTATAGGTGTACAGGTTGCGGTCAGCTGGGTCCGGTAAGCGGCTGTTAGCACCACCGATAACGATTTCAGCGCCATCATCGGTATCAGACCAAAAGCTGCGTGACTCTTCCAGAAACATGCCGTTTGCGTTAACAACAGGGCGAGGGGGGGTAGCCGCATCAACGAGTTGATAGTCATCATTGAGTTGGTAGGGTTTGACATTACCACTCCATTTGGGCGCTGCGGCGGGTTCAAACAGTGTGTAGTACAGCCTGTTGATGTGCGCAATACCATTAAAGGTATTGGCGGCTAATGCTGGCGGGGAGAAACTGTCGTTGGCGTTAGTGATGACGCTGAGGATGGAGGTGAATGCGTCTTCCAGTTTTTCTTTGTTATTGGCAACAACGTAGGTTCCGCCGCCTTTGGTAGCTGTTTGTTGTAACAGCGTTTGATCTGAGAGAAAACCGATAGTGTAAGTTTGTACTGTTGGTGCATCGGCTGTTTCTGCGGTATTCAAATATTCGGCGACATCGTCCAGACAACGACCGTCACCAGGGTTGGGGTTAGCGGCGAGGCCTGCGTTAGGTGGGCCATCACAATCTCTAACGTTGAGCAGTTTTTTTATGTTTTCATCGGCCTCGTTGTCTTGCCATGGGCCACCATCGGTGAGCAAAATGGTGTAGTTTTTCTGACATTCGGAGTTGCTGATGGGGCTGATGTAATTGCCGCTACTATCGGCTACACCTGCAACGTTGGCGTTATCAACAGTACGGGCTCCATAGTCAACACGTTTTCCTTTCCAGAAAAGTGCGGCTTCGTAGAGTGTCTCGGATAAGGGTGTGGTACCGTCGGCACTGAGTCTTCTGGATGCGCGGATAATCTCTTCCCGGGTGCTGTTGTTCAGTTCCTGCATGGGGGAGATAAAATAACCGCCACGACCATCGCGAGAGAAACGCATCAAGGCGACATTTATTCCCTGGTAAAAAGGGTTTTCCATCAGGTTTTCAAACACATCTTGCAGGATTTCCAGGCGGGACTGTTGTCCTGCTGCGGGTGGGGAATTCTCGTCGATATCGCCAGCCATACTACTGGAGGAATCCAGAATAAACAGCACATTGGGATTCGTGCGGACCAAGCCGCCAGGGCCGACAAGTACCTCGATGTCCTCGGCCAGTACGGGGTGACCGGCGGCTAAGACATACAGCATACCGGTGCATAATGCGAAGAAATGGCGTTTAATTCTTGTTTTCATTTTGCGTGCCTGTGGTTGTGTGCTTTGGCAGGAAGTTCCTCGTTGCAGTGCAACGATTTTCCAGTTTTTTCTGTTAATTGTTATTGCGTATCATGTTCAGAGTTTCGACATTGTGTTTAACACACGGTAACCCTGGATGTTAACGCTACGAATAGCACCAACTTGGGCGCTGCCTTGAATCTCGAAGGTGCGTGCCGCAAAACCAAGACTGCTGTTTGGCGTATAGACATCAGGATTATCGGGGTTGTATCTGTGCAGGCTGGTGCTGGTGATGGTGATGGTGGCACCATCGATGACGACTGTCCGGTCGCGAGTGACAGCGGCATCGTCGCTGCGATCATTTTTCACTGCTCCGTAGGGGTCAGCGAGTTCCGCAAGGTACGCTTCACGTATGGCTGATTCAGCCTGCTGGAAAGTGGTGGTGGCGATTTGTGAATTAGATGCCATCTTTTCTTCCATGATCGAGCCATCCAGGCTGCTGACACCGACGAGAGTCAGTACCAGCAGGATGAGCAGGCTTATTACCAGTACGGCACCGTGCTGCCGCTGCCGGGTTTTTATGTTGTGTGATGTATGCATGGCATGATCCTGATTTTACAAATTATTGCGCAGGGTTATCGTGGTTGTAATCTCCCGACGCAGGAGGCGATCATTGGGAGTGAAAGAGTCCGCATCCAGCAAGGCGTAAGAGTTGGTATCAATGGCGGAACGTACGGGCTCACGACTGATAAAACGCATGCCGATACGCACGCTGACTACGTTGGCCATGTTGTCAACCTGGTCCGCGCGCACATAGCGGTTGGCGGAACGCGGGTCGTTATCGGTATTTTCACCGTAGAGGATTTGCAGGCTTTCCACGTTGTCTACCAAAGGTTGTGCATTGCCAATGTTGCCTCGGCACATTAGGCGGTTATTGCTAATGAAATAATGATTAACAGCAACAAGGCCGGGAGTGTCTTGGCCGAGGCAGTCTGTATCGGACCTGTAGGCCAGGGTAATCTGGTCGTTATTATCAGCGCCGCCATCGGCCGTTCTGGAGCGAGGGTCGTCCGCAGCAGTGGGAATATCAGCTGTGGGAGCGACTACATTGATGAACGCTGGCTGCGGCGCAGCAATGGAATTGGCCAGGGTACCATTAAAACCAGCCATGCGAATATCCCGGGTCAGTAATTCCATGGCGATGCGCATATTTTCCTGCACAAAGCCCATATTGCGCTGCAATCGGCTGGACTCTTTGTTGGCCTGGCTGATTTGCAGAACGCCCGCCAGCATCACCAGGCCAATGGTGATGGCTATCATGATTTCTATTAACGTGAAACCGTGTTGTTGATGCTTGGATTCGGGTTTTTTCATATTGGTGCCCCCAGGTTCAGGGTACGACGATCAATCGTATGGTTTGTGGCGTGGCCTCGCCATCTGTGGGGCTGAGTTCATTCCAGCTCACTGTCACAGTATGTGGCGAGCCGGGTAAACATGGGGCATCGTTGCAGGTCACGCTGGCTGTGCCGCCAGGTAACAGGTTGGTTACCCCGCTTTTCCGGACATCGGCATCGGCGGTGCCGCAGCCCCATACCCAGGCATCGAAGGTCGCCATTTCAGGGGCGGTGCATTCGACGGCGGCACTGGTGCTGGTGTTACCGCAAAGTTTTTCGGGGGCGGCACAATTTGCAGCATTGACCACGATGTTGCGGTAAGCGTTGGCATCGACGCCCGCAAGGTTGGCGCGCATGCGTTCTACGATATCGCCTGCCAGCAAAGTTGCTTTGCTGCGTGTCTCGGAACTCATATTGGCGCGCAAGCCATTGATTTGCAGTCCGGCCAGGCCCAACAGGCCGACGGACACGATGACGATGGTGACCAGGATTTCGATGAGAGTGAAGCCGGTGTGTGCTTTGTGGCAGGTTGTCTGTACTAACATGTGAGATTGTCCCCGTCGTTTTCAAAGCGCACCCGTCCTGTTCGGGAGACGACTAAGGCGCTGGCATAATTATCGCCCCGGGAGTCACAGTAGGTGATTGTGCCGTTAAGGCTGGCAAGTAACCCATTAGGGCTGAAGGAGATGCTGTCGCTGGTGTTGCCGCCGCCGGAAATAGTGACGTTACCTTGTATGGGACCGTGTACACGAAGGATATCTTCATCCGCATCGCGGATGTTGTCATTGTTGGTGTCAGCGAAAATGATCCAGCCCTGTGTCCAGTCGCTTGTATTGCCGTCCACAACGCAATTATTGCCATCGGGACTTTTACAGACAGTGACCTGTACCCGACGTGAAACAGCACTGTTTCGTGCCAGCTGCAAGGCAGTAGCCAGTTCATTAATGGCGGTGGTCTGGCGATTATTTTGAATATACGACTGGAAACTGGGGACACCAACAGAGAGCACAATGGCGGCAATAGCCATCGTGGCAATAACTTCAACTAGCGAGAATCCGTTCCCTTTGCTCATGGGCCGAAGTATACGGATTTTTCTTCGAAGGGCGAGAGGCTTGGTGACGAGTGGTATTTATTGGCCGACAGGTGGACTAACTAAAAGAAGCTGGTCAACAAGTGATCTAACAGAAAAGCTAAAGGCTGGATAAATAATATCCAATTTTTAAA
>JALSGT010000001.1 GCA_026982555.1 Chromatiales bacterium | reverse complement strand
TGCACAGCATGACCCCTCACGGGCTACATCCACTAAAAGGACCAAAGCAAGGAATGCGCCTGTTGCGGGGTCGCGAGAGAAGCATCGACCTGAGCAACACAAGGGATGCCCTGCGGCTGAAGAACTTCCTGAAAATCGCCCGGGTGAGTGCCTATGGAGCAATCATCATTGATGCGGGGTTCGCCGGGCAAAAAGTACAACAGACCCGCGAGGCTGGTGGAGATGCGGAGAAGGTGGCGTATGAGGAGTATGGGGCGTTGATTGGAGGTATTGCATTTGCTGGTGCTATAACCGCTTTTTTTGGCCCAGGCTTGATTATTCTTACTGCAGTCGGTGGAATCAGCGCTTTAGGGGGTGCGGAGTTCGGACGCTGGATTGGTGAGTTGCTCTATGAGCGAATATCAGTTTACGAAACAGCACTGCCTTCCGAACGGAAAAAACAATTATTGTCTGATGCCGCTTTAAGCGTACTGTAAACTAAAAAAGCAGTGATATGACATGACGCTTTCACCTGAAGTTAAAGAGTGGATTACACTATTGTTGGCGTTTGGCGGCGGTGTTAGTGGGCTGGTAACCCTGGTTTTACTTCCTGTTATGTATTTTCGATTAACCTGGAAGTATGACCCCATGTTTCCCGACCATGCCAACCTTACCGATGGCATCGGAATACAGGGAGAAATTAACCGATCCGGACGCTATATGTGGTGCATTATTCGCAAGAATTTTAGTCAACGCAATGAGCGCATTCGTAACATAACGGGAGGATATGATTTCCGTGGTAATGCATCACTGTTCGATATCGTTTTATGCTATTCGACGCTTTTTTTCGGTTCAATTATGTTAGTCAGTGGATTTACCTTTGTTATTCTCACAAAAATATTCGGCATCGACTTATAAGTACCAATCAACGCGTTCAACAACGACCAGCGTCTGAAAAAGTACAACCCGCCCATGACCGGCTGGGCAAAGCCTGGAAAAGCGAACTGCACAGCATGACCCCGCATGGATTACATCCATTGAAAGGGCCAAAGCAAGGCATGCGCCTGCTGCGAGACCGCCAGAGAAGCATCGACCTGAGTAACACAAAGGATGCCCTGCGGCTGAAAAACTTCCTGAAAATCGCCCGGGTGAGCGCCTATGGCGCGATTGTCATCGACGCCGGATTAATTGGAGAGAATAGGGGTCAATCGTATTGTATAATATTAAAAATCGACATATACCCTACCCCACGCTCATCCAGCGCGCATTGAACATGAGCATACCTTTTGTCGCGTAATGAGTCGTGATTGCGGGCGAGGTGTGGCTTTTCATGGCTCTAGCTGTTAATTGAGCTTTATAAAAAACGATTAACCCCCTTTAGTTTCTCAAAGCAAAACGCAACAAGATCAAGGCAGAAAAAATACACCCGGCCCATGACAGGTTAAGCAAAGCCGACAAAAGCGAACTGCATAGTATAACCCTGCATGGGCTGCATTCGTTGAAGGGGCCAAAGTAGAGGATGCGCCTGTTACGTGGCCGCTAAAGAAAAAGAAGCATTTAAAGAGCTGTACAATTTGTATAGTTTTCTCCTTTTACTGCAAGAATTTAGTGCTTTTATTGCAGTCGCTTAGTGAAAGACATCCTGCATAATGTACAGAACTTTGGGATTGTCACGCCCCTAAACCCATAGCCGTCAGGCTAAGCTTTCATTTTTTCCCTGATTACGTATAAACCCCAGCCAAACTGTAGATGCAAAATAGAGCGTGAACCCAACAGGTTAATAAACAAACAATTGATGAGCGTCCTGTTTTATTTTTTGTGCAAACCGAAACAACCTTAGTTGCTAAAATAGCAAAAAATACCGATAACAATGATTAGCAAAGATTGCTATAATTATCGCAGTATCAAAAACCTGAATGTAGAGGTCAAGACCATGAATGTATCTTTAACACCCCAACTAGAAGCTTATATAAAACAAAAGGTTAAAAAAGGCATGTACAACTCTGTGAGTGAAGTTGTCCGTGAAGCTCTGCGGTTGCTGGAAGAGCGAGACACTTTCCAGGCAGTGAAGTTGGAAGCCTTGCGTAAAGACATCCACCAAGGTCTGGCATCATTGGATAATGGCCAAGGTAAGCCGCTAGATATGAAGGCGATCAAAACCAAGGGGCGGAAAAGCCTGGTTTGAAACGGTCAATAATGCCCACACTGATTACCTCCCCCGAAGCCGAGCAAGATCTGCTCGATATCTGGCTGTATATCGCCGAAGACAGTCCCGTGAATGCCGACCGCTTCCTGGGTCGACTGGAAGGGAAGGCCTTGAAGCTCGCTGAGTTTACGGAAATCGGTATTGACAGGCAGGAGCTGGCTGCCGACCTGAAAAGCTTTCCGGTTGACCGATATGTCTTGTGTTACCGGATCAATACCGGGGGAGTTTCGTAATAGCCAGAACTGGATTGGCATGAGCCTGAAAGATGCGGTGTTTATTCCTCCCCATCAGGATGACGTTGCGGATTTGATGGGTGATCTGGAAAAGTTTATTCATAATGATGAGGTATCGGTGCCTCATTTAATCAAAATTGCAATGGCCCATTATCAGTTTGAAACAATTCACCCCTTTCTGGATGGTAATGGGCGACTGGGGCGTTTAATGATTGCTTTGTACTTTGCCAGTTTTGGCCTGCTGCATAAACCGGCGCTCTATCTGTCTGATTATTTTGAGAGAAATAAAACCGCTTATGTTGACCATTTGATGGCGGTGCGCGAAGCTGACAAAATGGATGAGTGGTTGGTTTTTTTCTGCGCGGTGTGCGTGAGACTGCTGAAAACGCTATCCAGATTTTTAAAAACATATTGCTCATGAAAGAGCATCTGGAGCGGGAGGTGTTGCCGCACTTCAGTACTCGCCGACAGGCCAATGCGCAAAAATTAATGCGTTACCTTTATCAATCACCGTTGGTTAATATTAAACAGGTTGCGCAGTTGTTGGCGGTGAATACCAATACCGCCGCCGCTATGGTGGATGATTTTGTAACGTATGGAGTTCTGAAAGAGTTAACGGGTAGGCGCCGTAATAGAACGTTCTGCTTTTCTGAGTATATGTTAATTTTTAAACGCTAAACCGGGGCACGATTACGTGCCCATGGCTAGCATGGGCTGCAATCGAAAATAAAAAACAGAGAAATAACAGGATGCGTGATAAAGCCATTCCCCAACAGATACCTTTGCGCTTTGCCTGGCGGGATGGTCTGTCATTTGATAATTATTTTGCGGGTGATTCTTCCAGGAGTAACGCGGAAGCGGTGCATCATTTACAACGTATCGCCACCGGTGATGCTGCCGCCGAACAGTTTTTGTTTTTATGGGGCAGCGCTGGCGTTGGTAAAAGCCATTTATTGCAAGCAGCCTGTCAGCTCGCGGCGGAACATCAACGCACGGTGGCTTATTTACCGATGACGGAGCTGGCCGAATTGTCGCCTGAAGTTTTTGATGGGCTGGAGCAGATGTCACTGGTCTGTATTGATGACGTGCAACTCATTGTTGGTAACTCCCGATGGGATGAAGCCCTGTTTCATTTTTATAACCGTGTACGTGATGCCGGTGGCCGTTTGTTGGTGGTTGCGAATACTGCGCCTTCAGCATTAAAAACACAGCTGCCGGATTTGGAATCACGTCTGGCCTGGGGGCCGGTAATGCAGTTGGTGGAGCTGAATGATGCGGGGAAAATTGCTGCCCTGCAATTGCGGGCGAAGGGGCGGGGGTTTGATCTGCCAGGTGACGTGGCGCAATTTTTGATGCGGCGCAGTGCGCGGGATATGGCGTCGTTGTCCGTATTGCTGGACCGGCTGGATGAGGCATCGCTGGTGCAGCAGAGAAAGTTAACCATTCCGTTTGTGCGCGATCTGATTTAGGCGGGTAATCTTTAGCTTTGCCGACGTTACGTGGAAGTCTGCAAACGAACGGCAATCTCCGCTACCCGTTTACCCAGCGCCTTGCACAGTCGCTTTTCCTCATCACTCAGGGGCCGCTTATTATCGTCTCCTGCAAAATGGCTCGCGCCATAGGGTGTGCCACCACTGCGAGTATGCATTAAATCTGTTTCGGAGTAAGGCAGGCCGGTGATGAGCATGCCGTGGTGAAACAGGGGGATCATCATGCTTAACAGGGTGCTTTCCTGGCCACCGTGCAGGCTGGAGGTGGAGGTGAATACGGCGGCGGGTTTACCCGCGAGCGTGCCGGATAACCAGACATCAGAGGTGGAATCGATGAAATATTTCAGTGGCGAAGCCATGTTGCCAAAGCGGGTGGGGCTGCCGAGAATCAGGCCGCTGCATTCGCGCAGGTCATCGTGGCTGGCGTAGGGCGAGCCCTCGGCGGGGATGTCATCGGCAGTGGCTTCGCAGACGGTGGATACGGCTGGCACGGTGCGCAGCCGTGCTTGTGCGCCGGGCACTTCTTCAATGCCTCGGGCGATGAGGGTGGCCATTTCAGCAGTGCTGCCTTTACGGCTGTAATACAGGACGAGAATGTCGTTCATGGCAGGATGTCCAGCACAGATTCCGGTGGGCGACCGATAGCGGCCTGGCGTTTTCCGTTATGTTCGGTGATGACAATGGGGCGTTCGATGAGCCTGGGGTGGGCCACCATGGCGGCGATGAGTTGTTTACGACTCAGCGAGGTATCATCGAGATTGTTATCTTTGTACTCGGCTTCGTGTGTGCGCATCAACTGACGGGGTTCAATGTTGAGCAGATTGAGCACTTCGTCGAGAGTGGCGGCGTCCGGAGGCGTGTCGAGATATTCCACGACACGGGTTTCAATATTGTTGTTTTTCAGCAGTTCCAGCGTTTGGCGTGACTTGGAGCAGCGTGGATTGTGGTAGATGATGGTGGACATGCCGGTGTCTCCTGACAGTGTTATTGGTTGGCAGCGATTGTATCGGTTGCATGTGAGCATTGTCGCCTCGAATGTGCTTTTTACCAGATTGTTGACAGCATTTGGGGCTGGTGCTAGGTTGCTTTCACCGTGATGTTGCGGGTGTATGTTCTTACGTTTAATGGCCCAATGAATACGATCCCACTATTTTTCAAAAAGTATTTTAAAATCGCCTTTCTGGCGTTTGCTGTCACGTTATCGGCCTGTGCTATTGTGCCGCCGGTGCAGGAAATGAGCGATGCGCGTCAGGCATTGGATGCCGCCCGTAAAGCGGGTGCTGAGGCACATGCGAGCAAAGACTTGCAGTCGGCCGAAGCCTTGTTGCAGAACGCTGAACATGCCTTGCAGGAAGGTGATTACAAACAGGCGCGCAAGGATGCTGAGGCGGCGCAATCCCGAGCCGTGGCGGCGCAGGATAAGGCGCTTAACGAGTAGTCTGTTTTTGCACGCTGTACACCCGTTTCGCTTTCATATTCACTGATTTTTAATTATTTTCTTTCTGGCCCGTTTTTTCAGTTTGGTTTCAGAACCGGTCGTTATGATCCCTCCCCATGCAAAACACAAACGGTAATAAGCCCGGGGGTTGTTTTGTTGTTAATGCAGTTTGAATGTTATTAATGCTATGGAGGAATTTACCATGAAAATTTATTCACGTTCTATTTTTGTTTCACTGGTTGTATTGGGTTTGTTTGTCAGCAGTATTGTCCAGGCAGACAGTCCGACAGCCATTGGTTCGCCAGATCGCCACTCGGTGGAAGTGTCGGGTAAGGTCAGCCTGTACCGTGTACAAGTGGAAGGAATGGATTTTGGCGAAGGCAAAAACAAAACACATGCTGAGGTTTTTGTATCGCTCGATTCCCGGCCCGGCATGATTTATACCCTGGCTCTGCACAAAAGTGATAACACGGAAAGTGTTGTTAATCAGGAAATGGCCAATACTCTGCGCACGGCTTATGTAAACCGTTTGCCGGTGACGTTGTATCGTCAGATTTCCATGAAGCAGGACAATAATCTCAAAATACTGATGGTGCAGTTGAATTGATACTTGTTGTTTGGCGCGGATTTTCTTTATGCGGTTTTGATAGGGATTCCTGCAATGCGGGCTTGCCATTCGGCAGGCCCGGTTTGGTGTATGGAATTGCCTTGTGTATCCACAGCCACGGTGACTGGCATGTCTTCCACCACAAATTCATGGATTGCCTCCATGCCCAGCTCCGGGAAAGCAATAATCCGGGATGAGCGTATGGCCTTGGAGACAAGGTAAGCCGCACCACCCGTGGCAATAAGATACACCGCACCGTGTTTTTTTATGGACTCGATGGCTTGCGGACCGCGTTCAGCCTTGCCCACCATGCCGATCAGGCCGGTTTTTTCCAAAATGATGTCGGTGAATTTATCCATACGTGTGGCGGTGGTGGGGCCCGCAGGACCAACGGCTTCATCGCGCACCGCATCTACCGGGCCGACGTAATAAATAAAGCGGCCGTTGAGGTTTACGCTGTCGGGCAAGGGTTCATTGTTGTTGAGCAAGGTCACCAGGCGTTGATGTGCAGCATCGCGTCCGGTGAGCAGCTTGCCGGAAAGCAGCAGGGTTTCCCCGGGCTGCCATTGAGCAATGTCATCACGGGTAACGGTATCGAGATCAACCGGGCGTGCTGTTTCTTTTCCGGTGAGAGCAATTTTTGGCCAGTCTGTCAGTTTGGGGGGTGTCAGCTGTACCGGGCCGCTGCCGTCTAACGTGAAATGAATATGCCGGGTGGCAGCACAGTTGGGGATCATCGCAACAGGCTTGGAGGCGGCATGGGTCGGGTAGTCACTGACTTTGATGTCCAGCACGGTCGTCAGTCCGCCCAGTCCCTGTGCGCCAATGCCTAATGCATTCACTTTTTCGAACAGTTCCAGGCGTAATTTTTCTGCGGTATTTTGTGCGCCGCGTGCATGTAATTCCTGAATATTAACAGGGCTCATCATGCCTTCCTTGGCGAGCAGCATGGCTTTTTCCGGAGTGCCGCCGATGCCCAGGCTGAGGATGCCGGGCGGACACCATCCGGCACCGAGCTTGGGTACAGTGTCCAGTACCCAGTCAACAATGGAATCGCCGGGATTAAGCACGGTGAATTTAGCTTTGTTTTCCGAACCGCCACCTTTTGCGGCGACAATGATGTCGAGTTTATCGCCGGGAACCAGTTCGGTGTGTACCACAGCAGGCGTGTTATCGCCGGTATTTTTACGGGCACCGGCAGGGTCGCTGACCACGGAAGCCC